>CAYYQJ010000332.1:0-4462 GCA_964473775.1 uncultured Bacteroidales bacterium
GATAGCTTCAGGTGACTGGAGTTCAGACGTGTGCTCTTCCGATCTAATTGTATCAGAAAAATAACAACTGATATCATTACATGAATATTTACAATTATCAGCTAAACTTACATACATCTGAATTTGGTAACACTTATTTACTTGAAATGTTGAAATCAATGGCACCTCAATGTATTCCCTATAATTAGGATTTACTGAAACTTGACCTGAAATTGCAAAAAGAACATAAGCATCACCACTATGTGCTTCCTGAGCACCATGATAATTTGTTGGAACGCTATAACCATTAATTATATCACATCTATTACAATAGTCTGCTCCGTTGATGTAAATATTGGGATTAAACCAATATTTACATGAATCTATCTGCCCAACGAAATCAGGGCAATGTGTATATTCCTCAAATCCTCCGTTAGGCACCAAATTCACCTGCCCTCTTCCCCCCAAAGCAAGGGCAAAAATGATTACATAGAAAAATGCAAGGCGTTTCATGGGTGGTAATTTTAGAGCAAATATAGGGAATTTTATTTAGTGTGGGTGATAAATCTGGCAGATTTTAAAAATCTGGGGGATTTACTCGCTTGGTGCACATCACAAAACACCGTAAAATCATTACCCCTTACCTGCAAAGTTGCAAAAACCACCAGCAAAGTTGCAGAGTCCACCTGCCAAGTTGCAACTACCACCTGCCAAGTTGCAGAGACCACCTGCAAAGTTGCAGAGACCATCTGCAAAGTTGCAAAGACCGCCTGCCAAGTTGCGAAGACCACCTGCCAAGTTGCAGAGACCACCTGCCAGATTGCGAAGACCGCCTGCAAAGTTGCAGAGACCACCTGCAAAGTTGCAACTACCACCTGCCAAAACTCCCCTAGGCCATTAAAATTTATGTAAACCAAAAAATAAATCACCCTGTAACAAAGCAAAAAAAAGGTTTTTCAAAAAACTGAAAAACCTTTAACCAGAGTTTTAAATAAAAATTTTTGGAGGCTTCTTAAACTTGAGGGCAGTTAATTGTTTATACTGAACGCTGGTGGCTCCGTATAAACTTTTTACATAGGATTTAATAAGAGTAACCATATTGAGCATTCCGGTTTCGGGATGATACAAAACGGTGTCGCGATAAATGCGGGCATTGCTTACTTTTGTGAAATTAGAAACAACTAAAGAGTTGGCAGTAACCATATCAGAGAGCAGGGTGGTTAATGTGGCTACTTTGAGTTCGGGTTCGTTTGGATCGTAAAGGGGTTGAACGGCGAGAAGCTTGACAAGCTGATCCATAAAATTGATTTGATTATCAAAACCTTTTTGTGAAACAGAAATAGTTAAAGGAGGGGTTGCATTGGGGTCGGTGGGAGCTTTCACAGCTTTTGCACGACGACCCTGAAGTTTGCGTATGATTTGTTGAACATTAGCAACATATTCTTGAGGAACAGGAGAGGCTTTAACCGCACTGAGGATTTTTGTGGCTAATTTTGGAATTGGGGCGAAAAGAATTCTTCTTGCCTCGTCGGCAATGTTAAAAGGGGCATTGGCGGTGTTGACTTTTCCGATGGCGTCGACTCCGTCATCAAACTTAGTGTCGAGAGCAGTAAGAATGATTAAAGGATTACTGGGGTCATAGGGCTTTGATGGATCGTAGGCAGAAACAAAGGATTTTGCTTGCTCGAATTCAGCTACATTCTTTGCATGGCCTACTTCAGATGTTGATGGCATGATACAAATTTTTTGGTGAATAAATATAGTTTAATTTTTACGAGAGCAAAGATAGTGTTTTTTTGATTTTGCAAATTAAATTTGAAAAGATTTTTTTTTTAAAACTGTAGAGACAAGGAATGGATGAATGAGACAAGGCGTGCTGATTGAGATAAGGCGTGCGGGAATGAGACAAGGCATGCCTTGTCTCTACAATCGTAAAAAATTAAGGGATTTGGGAATTGGGAATTCGTAATTTTCCCCATCTATTTTTCATTCCTCATTCCTTATTTTTCTATCTAAAAATCTCTTCAGTACATTAAATATAAAAGATATTTTCTGCTAAAATTATTTTTGGATGTGAGAAAAAACGTATTTTTACAAACTTTTAATAAAATACCCCAATTAAATTCTTTTTTACGCATGGAAAAAATACAATTGAATCTCGAAAATTTAAACAATGCTTTCCCAGAAAATTTTAGTTCTGAGCAAATTGCAAAAGCAAAAACATTGTTTTTGAAAAAACTGGCCGAAAGTGCCCATCATTTTTATGAAGGCAAAATACAAACCGTTCCGAAAGCTCCTGTGATAGGCTTCAACTGGTTTAATGTTTGGTACACTCCGGGAGTGTCGAAAGTTTCGACGATGATTCGGGATGATGTTGACCAATCTTTTCAATTGAGCAACCGTGGAAATCTGGTGGCAGTGGTGAGCGATTCAACCCGTGTGTTGGGCGATGGCGATTGTGGCGCGTCGGGCGGCCTGGGAGTGATGGAAGGCAAGGCTTTTTTGATGAAATATCTGGGAGGCATTGATGCGGTGGCTTTGTGTATTGATAGCCGCAACGAAAAAGGCGAACACGACCCCGATAAAATTATTCAGTTTGTAAAAATGGCTCAACATAGTTTTGGTGCGGTGAATCTGGAAGATATTTCGCAGCCCAATTGTTTCAAGGTGTTGGATGTGTTGCGCGAAGAGTGTGATATACCTGTTTGGCACGATGATGCTCAGGGCACTGCCTGCGTTACTTTGGCAGGATTGATTAATGCGCTGAAACTGACAGGCAAAAAAATGTCGGATGTAAAAATAGTGCTTCACGGTGCTGGCGCATCAAACACTACCATTGCCCGATTGATTATAGCCGATGGCGGCGACCCAAAAAAGATGGTGATGTTTGATACCAAAGGCTCGCTGAACATCGACAGAGCTGATATAAAAGCCGACCCAAGATTTTATCGCAAATGGGAATTGTGTGAAAGCACCAATCCGGATAAAATTCAAACTATGGCCGAAGCCATGAAGGGTGCCGATGTGTTGATATCTTTATCGGTTTCAACTCCAAGTGCCGATACTATTAAAAAAGAATGGGTAAGTAGCATGGCCGATAAGTCGATTGTGTTTGCCTGTGCTAATCCTGTTCCGGAAATTTATCCTTATGCAGCCAAAGAAGCCGGGGCATATATAGTGGCAACAGGTCGTGGGGATTTTCCGAATCAGGTGAACAATTCTATTGGTTTTCCGGGCATTTTGAAAGGTGCTTTGATGGTGAGAGCTAAAAAAATTACCGACAATATGGCTATTGCTGCCGCACATTCGCTGGCTGATTATGCCGAAAGAAGAGGAATGACTACCGAAAATATAGTTCCGAACATGAACGAGGCTTCGGTTTTTCCGGAAGAAGCTGCCGATGTGGCCATGCAGGCTATAAAAGATGGGGTGGCACGTTTGCAGATTACGCGTCAGGAAGCCTTCGACAAAGCTTCGAAAGACATCAGCGCAGCCAGGGCAATGACACAAACTTTGGTTGATAATGATTTTATCAAACAACCACCTTATGAAATATTACAGGAAGCAATTGATTGGGCAATTCAACAAGTTTCGTAACTTTGCATTCAATTTTTTCTGTGAATGATATATTTTATTGAAGGTAAGTTAATTGAAAAAAATCCTGCATTTGCTGTAGTTCTAACCAGTGGCATAGGCTATTTTATCAATATTTCATTAAACACTTATTCTAAACTTCCCGAAGCAGGCGAGGCGTGTAAACTGTTTACTTATATGGCTATAAAATCGGAAGCGGCAACTCCTGTGGGGGTTACGCTTTATGGATTTTATTCTATCGAAGAACGCGATTTATACATCAATCTTTTATCGGTAAACGGAGTTGGCGCCAACACTGCCCGCCTGATATTATCGTCGCTTACGGTGGACGAGGTAATCATAGCCTTATCGTCGGGCACAGTAAGAACTTTTGAAAAAGTGAAGGGCATAGGTTCGAAAACCGCACAGAAAATAATTATCGACCTGCAAAGCAAGTATTCGAAAATTGCTTTGCAGCAAGATATTTTATCGCCCTTACACAATAAAAACAAAGAAGAAGCGTTATCAGCCTTAATTATGTTGGGCTTTAATAAAGGCAATGTTGAAAAAGCCATTGATAAAATTATCAGATCAGAGCCCGGCATCGCATCCGTTGAAGAGCTGATAAAAAAGGCCCTAAAAATATTATAACTAATCACAACCAAAATTACATTTCTTTTTGAAAAAAGCCAAATACATAATTCCGCTCTTAGCAATAGCCGTTTTTGTTTCGATAGCCTGGGCAAGCAGCGTGAATGTAAAGCCGGATATCAGGTTTTTAAATAAAGGAACACAGCCTCCTGATTCCGATCCGCCCGATACCACCCTGCCTTTTCCGTTTAAAGATAATTCGGGAAACCCTTATAGATCGGAAGAGCACACGTCTGAACTCCAGTCACCTGAAGCTATC
>CAYYQJ010000333.1:0-4454 GCA_964473775.1 uncultured Bacteroidales bacterium
ACACGGCTCTGAACACTCTTTCCCTACACGACGCTCTTCCGATCTGTGATGACTGACCGACACAAAACCTTTTTAAAAGCAGGGAAGAAACCAGAGTGGCATGCCGTTACACAAAAACAAGAAAGTAAAGCTATTGAACGTGCTGATATAGTTATTGCTATTCAAAATAATGAACGGGATCATTTTAAACACGTTGCAAAAACGAAAGCTATCACGATTGGTCACATGGTTGATATTCACAAAGCTTTTAATAGAGGTAATGCTAGAAAAAGAATTTTGTTTGTTGGTTCCGGTAATCCGAATAATTATCACGGTTTGTCAAATTTTATTGAGAACATTTTCCCCATTGTATTACAATCTATTCCTGGTTTGGAATTTTATATTGCCGGTAATATTTGTAATGTTGTTGAAACTCGAAATGGAATTATAAAACTTGGGGAAGTAAGCAATATAAAAGATGCTTATGATTATGCTGACATAATAATTAATCCGTTAACGTTTGGAACTGGACTAAAAATTAAGTCTATAGAAGCATTAGGTTATTCCAAAGTTTTACTTTCCACTACTGTAGGCATTGAGGGTTTAGAAAGTGGCATTGGTTCTGCTTTTATTGTGGCAGACTCACCAACCCAATGGGCATCCTCCCTAATGAAAGTAATTGATTCGCCATCATATTATTGCAAATTAATTGAACAAGCAAGAATATTTGCAGAGGACTATAATGATAAAGTAGGAAAAGAGTTGTTACTATTAATGAGCTAAAGTCAATGATAAGAATATTTATAAAAAACAAATCATGAAGAGGATAGTTTTGCTTCGAGAGGTATATAGTCACATGGGTGCTCATAGTGGATATGATCAGGTATGTAATTTTATATCTTCTTCAAACGAATTTAAGTGTTATAGTGTATATAGACCACAAAATGAAAGTCATCTATCTATGATTGGGAAGAAGTATATTTATCCAAGATTAGTAAAGAAAATTGAGCCAAATTTATTTTATAAAATATCATCTTTAAAAGCTGAATCTACTGCAATGCTAAAAACGCGTACACATCACTGCGACTTACTTCATATCAATTATGTTGAAAACAATTATGCACTTTCAGCCAAACGGTGGCTCACCGGAAAAACGAAAATCATAGGCACTGTGCATCAACCTCCTGATTGGTATGAAAAGAATTATAAACGCACAGATATACTAAAGAAATTGGATGCCATCATAGTTTTGTGTGAAGTCTATAAAGATTATTTTGAAAAATTCGTTCCCGGCAAGGTCCATTTTATTCCGCATGGCATTGACACTGATTTTTTTTGCCCTTCAGACACAACTAATGAAAAAAAAGAGGGTCAACGGATATTGTTTTCAGGACATTGGATAAGAGATGTAGAAACATTTTATTGGGTAAGTAAAGAGATAAGCATTCAGTTTCCTGATGTGCATTTTGATATGCTTGTACCAAAATCCAAAAGACAAGAACCATACTTCCAAAAGATAGCAAGTCTCAACAATGTACATTGGCATGCAGAGCTAACGGATGAAGCATTAGTGACTTTATATAGAAATTCTAGTATTTTGTTCCTGCCTATGTTAGATGCTACCGCAAACAATGCAATACTTGAAGCCATGGCATGTGGAGTGCCCATTGTTTCAACCAATGTTGGTGGCATAAAAGAATATACAGATGCTTTATTTGCTCATTTATTTCCTGTTGGAGATGTAAAAAGCTTTATCGCGTGTATCGGTAGTTTATTATCACAGCCCAATACAATAAATGAAAGAGGCGTAAAAGCCAGAAAATATGCAGTAAATAACCTTACATGGCATGCTATTGCGTCCCTAACAATGAACTTATATGGTAAATTGCTCGATTGAAATAACAAATTAACAATGAATACAATTCAAGAAAACTATACTTTTTGCACCATTATCACAGGGAACTATTATCCCTACGCGCAAGCCTTGCTGCATTCTGTTCGGGAATTTAATTGCAGCATACATTTAAATATCCTTATTTCGGATGGGTCTGAGGCTGCATTCTTGAAAGAAAACAAGAAAGAAGAAAATGTTTATTTTCATTTTTCGGAAAGTATTTGTAAAAAAGGAATCGAAAAGCAAATCTTTGATAAGTATCATGCATCTTATCATGATGGATATAGATGGTCGATGAAGCCAGCGTTCTCGAACTATCTTATAAGAGAAAAAAGCTATGAAAAAGTGATTTGCGTTGACTGCGACATTTTCTTCTTTAATGATTATATGTTTTTATTCGACGCATTAGATGTTTATAATATTCTTCTAACTCCTCATTGGCGCTCAAGAGATCCTTTTGTAGATGCACATAATTTTAATTTTCTATTCAGTCATGGAATGTTTAATGCGGGTTTTTTTGCTATCAACAAAGATGGTGTAGATGCTATGGATTGGTGGGCAAAAGCATGTTTATATTCCTGCTCCAAGACTGAATTTGAAGGGCAATATGATGATCAAGCTTATTTGAATCTATTGCCGGTTTATTTCGATAAAGTTCATATTTTGACACATCAAGGCTGCAATGTTGCCTTTTGGAATACATTTGAATGTAGAAGAGTGTTGCAAATAGATGGAAGCGTTTTGATTAATAATCGTTATCCTATCGTATTTATTCATTTTGTATCTATTGCTAAAAATGCATGGGATATACGTTTGAGCAGATATTTGTATCAATATCTTTACATATTGGAGAAATATAGTGAAAAGATATACGATAAAGAATATAACAATAGGTTGGGGAACAGATCTAAAAAATCGTTTAAAAAAGACTTCATAGTATTTGTCAGGATGACACTTCTTAAAATTATTGTTACTCACAAGAGATTTAAAGCATCAAAAGCACTTATGGTGTTTTCTGAAATGAATTCGGGAAGCGAAACCTTATTATATATATTAAGTAACTTATTCAACTTAGGAATTATACACGATCCTCTTGACAAAGAAAATGGAGTATTATATGCTAAAGATTTGAAATCTTTAGCCGAACCTTCTGAAAATGAAACACAGGTCAAATTAAAAGTCCTTACACGAAAAATTCTGAAAGGGAAATTACTAAATCATTGGACAAGTGGGTGGTCTTCATTAAAATCATTTTGGGATTCAAAAAAAATAATTGTAAAAATCTATAGTGATTTTAATTTGCTTCCTTCTCTTGTAGAACAAATCCACTTTGAGCATAAACCGATTGTTGTTTTGCGACATCCGTGTGCGTTTGCCCTCTCCCTTATGTATAAAACAGAATATGAAATTAATACACAATTGGACAATGCACTAAAATCATATCCAAATAATTCTCTAGAATTTATTGAGTTTGTTAATTCAATAACGACTCCATTTGAAAAGTTAGTATTGTTTTGGTGTGTTATACATGCTCAATTAGTAAAAAATCAGCATACTGAAAAAAAATGGCTACTTGTGTTTTATGAGAACCTAAAGACTGATACAGCAAGGGAAATAATAAGAATTTGTGACGAATTAAATCTAGGCAATCCTAATATTTCTGAAAAAACATTCAAGATGCCAACTAATCTTTTTGTAGATGACAATTCCTATTTAGAAATGTGTAACGACGAATGGTTAGCGATTCTCTCAGATGAAGATTGTGTAAAAGTTGACCATATATTGCTACATTTTGGTATTGAAATTTATACTTCGCATAATTCATTGCTAGTTATTTAGAAAATTGATTGAAATGAATTATTAAATTATTGAATTTAAAATGAACGATTTCTCATTCATCCTGAGCACTCACTATGGTGCGAAGCGCATTGTTCCAACATTTGAAGCATTGGGTAAGCAAATCGTGCCATCTGATATGCTGTGTGTAATACTTGTGATTGATAACGGTTCGACTTATGGTTCACAAGATATTATTACTCGTTATGTAATGAAAGATGAGCGATTTCTTTTTTTTCAAAGGAATCGGGAACCAAAAGGTGCCCCAATGTGCAGAAACATTGGTGTTGAAAAGTCAGGTGGAGATTATGTTATTTTTTTAGATAGTGATGATTTGTTGGCAGATTATTGTTTGCAAAACAGAATTGAGTTTATTAATGATAATCCTGACTATGATTTTAGGGTATTTAATACTTCCATTTATAGAAATATTACTGGAGATATTGATTTGTTTTGGAATGTTCTGACAAAAGAAAAGGACAACCTTTATAGGTTTATTGTTCAGGGTAACCCATGGGCAACTGCTGCTCCTATTTGGAGAAAAGAAGCGGTTCAACTGTTATATGGTTTCGTAGAAGAAGCAATCTGTTGGCAAGATTGGGAATTACATATCAGCCCGATACTTTTGGGTATTAAATATTTTAAATATAAAGAAGATTGTTATGATGCTTTTTATAGGAATCGGGCTTCTAATATTAGTAGATCGGAAGAGCACACGTCTGAACTCCAGTCACCTGAAGCTATC
>CAYYQJ010000334.1:0-4452 GCA_964473775.1 uncultured Bacteroidales bacterium
CATCCTGAAGCATTACCGAATACGGTGTATGTGGTTGTGGAGGCAGGGGAAACTGTAACTGATGAACCGGTTAAATTTCCAGGATTCCATGTAAACACAGCTCCTGATACACTACTGTTGGCGGATAATGTAGTTGAACTTCCTGAGCAAATGGTGGAAGGTGTTGCTGTTGGAGTAATACTTAGGCTTGGATTAACTGTAACAGTAACACTCGCTGAGCCGGTGCATCCTAAAGAGTTGCCATATACTGTATATATGGTGGTTACGGTAGGGGTTACTGTAATAGTTGAACCTGGAGACCCTCCGGGCAGCCAGGCATAAATGGTTCCGGGAACATTACTAACAACGTCTAGAGTGGATTGAGTTCCTGCGCATATCGATGTAGGATTAGCAGTAACGGTTAATGCAGGATTGGGATATGCCATTACTGTAATGGTGGTAGAATTTGTACATCCGTTACTATTAGATCCTGTAACTGTATAAGTAGTATTTCCGGTAGGCTGTACACTAACTGTTGACCCTGTTAAATTACCGGGCATCCAGGTATAGGTTGCAGCTCCGGAAGCAGTTAATGAGGAAGTTTGACCAACACAAATCGAAGAAGGTGAAGTGGTGCAGGTAACAGTTGGTGAGGCATTAAAATTAATTGTTACCTGACTGGTGCTTGTACAGCCACCTTTAACAACTGTTACAGTATAAACTCCACTTGCTGGAGGAGTAGTGTTTGGTATGCTTGGATTTTGCTGATTACTTGAAAAGCCATTTGGACCTACCCATGAATAAGAAATAGCATTATTAGGGGCTGAAGTAAGATTAATAGTTTGACCTACACATATGGGACTATTACCTGTTGAAGTTGCAGGAACAAAAGGACGAACAAAAACGTGAGTTGATAGCACATTAGTACAGCTTGAAATTGCAGTTTCAGTAATAGTAACATAATAGGTTTGATCAGAGGATGGATTAACCGAAATACTTTGTGTGTTTTGTCCTGTAGACCATAAATAACTATCTGCTCCGGGAGGGGCTGATAGTGTTCCATATTGGCCTAAGCAGATAGTGTCAGGATGGACAATCCCATAAGGAGCACACGAACAATCAACATAAGCATAACCAAAATGGCCTCCCAGATTCACATGGTCGCAATCGGATGTAGTAAATCTTACTGTTACTGCCTGACCAACATAAGCGGTAAGGTTTACATTTACTTCAGACCAGGGTTTGTAATATCTGTTGTTTGATTGTAATATAAATCCTGTATAGGGTACAGTAACTATATAATGAGCACATTCAATTTCTGCTCCATTAGGATCCAATACTTCAATAGTGAAAAAAGGTTGCTGATTGTCATTGTGCCCGCCATCTTGTAAAACTGCGGCATAATGAATTGTAAGTTTTGTGTTGGTAGTATCAACCAAAAAAGTTTGTTGAGCTGAAGCAGCATTATATGTTTCATTTGCACTGGTAGTTGCCTGATCACCTATGCGAAGAGAGGCCCCACCGCTATAAACACAGGGAAATCCTCCAAAGGGATCGGTTCCTCCAGTCATTAAGGTAAAATTCGGGTCGGAATTTACTGTAGCGCACCATAGGGCCGGGACATAAGTGGGCGTTGCAGCACCTGCAGGTCCTTGTATTGAGTTTCCTAAAGTTCCAAGCCAGCCGATAGCTCCATTTTCAAAACCAAGATTAGTACATGGTTGTTCAATAGTAGGAGTCATGACGCAAATATTAAAATTGCTTCCTGCTGCTCCACCATTGATCCAATACCTGATATAAACGGTAGAGCCCGGAGTCAGGGATGAATTTTCAATACTGGGGTTTGCACCACTGCCATTATCGTCGCATTGAATCTGGGTTAATGCTCCACAGGTTCCGGAATAGATTGCCATACTGGCATCCGCACCACTATTACTCACCTGAGTGTTTATTATGATATGCCCGGAGGCCGGAACTACTATCTGAAACCATACATCTCCACCTCCATAATTTCCACAAGTAGGATTAATTTCGCTTATCGAAGCCGTTGCTCCAATAGTGGAATAGGTTGAGGGTGTACAACAAGTGTTCACACTTAGCGGGACAGCCGTAGTACAATCATCATTAACCGGTTGTGCGAAAATTTGCAGTGATGAAATCAGGGCTATCAGAAAAATAAAAAATCTTTTCATGTGGTTTTATTAATTTTTTTCAAACAATGTTATCGTTTTTGAACTCTTCGATTTGTAATAAACTTAAAAGAATTTTCAAAGGTATTAAGTCTATTTGATATCGTATTGACAAGATATTTAACATTATGGTTGCCTGATAATAATTTATTACTAATCATTTTTTTATTAAGCATCAGGTTTTATGTTTTAAATTCATTCTTTATTCTAAAATAAAATTACCTGAAACAAAGCATGTATGTTGAAATGTTTTTAATATCAGGGAATAGGAGTGTGCCAGGAATATCATCGACAAAAATAAGAATAAAATGCACACAATAAGCGATAAAATATCTCAATAGGGTTACTATCTTCAATTATAAAGATATGCCGCCAGTGAAATAACTCCGACTGAAAAACTATTTCCCTTTGCTGTTGAGTTTAAATTTTTGCTTCAAAATCTGTGCTTCAAACATAGCACTTCTATCCTGAGAGCCTGTTCCTGAAGGATTCATGCGTTCGCCACTGCCTCCTTGTTGGCCATAGCCACCACCACCATTGTTATTCTGAAAACCTCTTTCGCCAGCTCCATGATTTCCGCCTGCACCTGCATCATCCTGACCTGTGGGCGTTGGTTTTTCGATGGCATTTTCCTGTAAAGTAAGGCTGATTTCCTGTTCAGTAATTTTACTGAAATCATATTTATCACCAAATAGTTCGCGCAATGGTATCAAAAATTCTATGGTCATGCAATTCAGCGAATCCCAGTCGGCACAATAGGTAACTTTGGTTTTATCTTTATTTGAGGAAATATCATCATTAGAAAAAGCAAAGCCTGATGCCATCACATCAGGGGGAGATAGCATGTATTTTTGACGGATTATCGACGGGCCTTTTTTATCGCCTTCGGTTTTGGGTCGTTGGCCCAGCTTCTCGGTGATGAAAGGCGAGAAATAAATACCTGCCTTGCGTTTGGGTTTAATTTTGGTTTCGAAAACCAGACTCATGCCAGCTCTGGCCATTTTAAACTGGGTTTTTGGGTCGGGGAGTTGAAATACCAGATAGAGATTGGTGCTGTCGTTTCTGATATCAAAGGATAGTTTGGTGGTGTTATCAAAAAAAGGTGGACGGCTTACCCAATCGGTGATATTGCCATCTATTTTTATGTTAGCCGATTGCCATTTCAAGGTAATATCGGTTTGGCTGAACAAGGCCGTTGACAGCAGGGCGAGCGCAATGAGGATGAATGTTTTTTTCATTTTTAGATGGATGTTATGTTGGTGCAAAAATACAGGTAATTGACAAGATTATTGCTATAGCAAAAAATAAAACCTACTGCCAGCTATCATCAAAGTGTATCTTTTTTCGGTCGAAACGCTCAGGTGTGGATTTTTCTTCATCGGGCCAACCCACAGAAATCATGGTGAAGGGGATGATGTGTTGTGGCAGTTTCAGTAGTGCGTGTATGGGTTCTATTCTTTCTTTTCGGGGATACACGCCCAGCCAAACGCTTCCCAGGCCGAGGGCATGGGCTACCAGCATCAGGTTTTGAGTTGCGGCCGAACAATTCTGATTTTGATAGCCCTCCATGTCTTCTATGTTCATATTGCCACAAACCAGAATGGCCAGCGGAGCATATTGCAGCATTTTGGCATAAGGATGCACTATGGCTAACTGGTTTAAGAGCGCGCGATTGCTAACCACCACAAATTCCCACGACTGGGTGTTGCGGGCGGTGGGTGCATACATGGCTGCCTGGAGCAGCATGTCAATCATTTCGGCAGGAACATCTTTATTGAGGTATTTACGGATGCTGCGGCGGGTAAGTATGGTTTCGAGAACGGTCATATTGATAAATTATTTAGGGTGCAAAGGTAGGGAATTTTTGGGGAGAGTATCAAGTAGGTGGAATTTAGGAGACGCAAGACCGAAGATGAGACCACTGAGGCACTTAGAGCACTAAGAAACACTAAGGAAGCCAAACAACAATTTAGCAATAAAGCCATTAATCACTAACCACCACCTTCCCCGTTGCCACCTCTTTATCATCCAACACCAATTTCAAATTTTTTATTTTTCTTTTTGGAGAACAAACTTACTGAGGATATTTGCCGAAAGATTGGAATGTTTTTTTTTCAAACTGATTAGGCTTATAGTCTTAGATAGGGAATCTAATAAAATAATTACTGCAATTTTGTTTGAGCTCGCAGCTCAAAGGGCCAAAGAAGTTTCATGAGGGGTTTGAGCTCCGGGCTCAATAGGTCAAAGAAGCTTCATGAGGGGTTTGAGCTCCGGGCTCAATAGG
>CAYYQJ010000335.1:0-4441 GCA_964473775.1 uncultured Bacteroidales bacterium
CACGGCTCTGAACACTCTTTCCCTACACGACGCTCTTCCGATCTGATATTTTTGTTAATGCCTACAAGCAACTTAATACAAATTATGTTGATGAGATAAAACCCGGTCAGTTAATTAAAATTGCGCTGGATGCCATGCTCGAAAGCCTCGATCCATATACAGTTTATATTCCGGAATCGGATATAGAAGATTACAGGTTTATGACCACAGGTCAATATGGTGGCATTGGTGCAACCATCTACAAACACAACAATTATATTTGCATTTCGGAACCATACGAAAATGCACCTGCAGATAAAGCAGGACTGAAAGCAGGTGATAAAATTCTTGAAATAGATGGAAAATCTGCGAAAAATAAAACTGTAGATGAAGTTAGCACTGCTTTGAAAGGACAACCGGGCACTGAAATAAAACTTTTAATAGAACGCGATTCAACTCAAAAACCTTTTGAAAAAACCATTAAAAGAGAAGAAATTACAATCACCAACGTGCCTTATTCAGGATTTGTTTCAAAAGATATTGGGTACATCAATTTGAGTGAATTCCGTCAGAATGCAGCCAAAGAGGTGAGAGAAGCTTTTGAAAAACTGGCTGAGAATAAAGACATGAAAGGTGTTATTTTCGATCTGAGAGGCAATGGAGGTGGCTTGCTGAACGAGGCTGTGAATATTGTAAATATCTTTGTAGATAAAGGCCAATTGGTATGCAGTACCAAAGGCAAGTTGAAAGATAAAAACAATTTCCACAGAACTCAGGGTTCGGCTATTGATACAAAAATACCATTAATCGTTTTGGTGGATGGCAATTCGGCTTCGGCTTCCGAAATAGTTGCAGGCTCTTTGCAGGATTTGGACAGAGCCATTATCCTTGGAACCCGTACTTTCGGAAAAGGTCTGGTTCAAAACATCGTGCCTCTTTCATACAATTCGCAAATGAAGGTAACCATTGCCAAATATTATATTCCTAGCGGCAGATGTGTTCAGGCTATTGATTATGGTCATCGCGACAGTGATGGCGAAGCTCCACACATCCCTGATTCGCTATTAAAAGCCTTTAAAACCAAGGCAGGCAGAACTGTATTTGAAGGCAGTGGTATCGACCCCGATGTGAGCATGGATTTGCCAAAATATAAGGATATCACCACAAGCCTGATGTCAAAGAATCTGTTTTTCGATTTTGCGGTTTGGTATTATAAAAATCATCCTTCAATTGCTTCAGCAGCTACTTTCAAAATAACCGACGACATTTATAATGAGTTTACCAACTTCCTGAAAGGTAAAGATTATTCTTATACCACCGAAAGCGAAAAAACGCTGGAAGAGTTTAAGCAAAATGCAATAGACGATAATTATTTCGATAAGGTTAAAGACCAATATGAATCGTTACACAA
This sequence comes from uncultured Bacteroidales bacterium, assembly GCA_964473775.1. Taxonomy (GTDB): domain Bacteria; phylum Bacteroidota; class Bacteroidia; order Bacteroidales; family CAIWKO01; genus CAIWKO01. The sequence continues at coordinate 1,391 of CAYYQJ010000335.1, forward strand.
CAAAATTATCAGCGAAAAGAAAAATGATTTATTGGATAACAAAACAGAAATAGAAAGAGTTCTAAGAATCTACATTGTGCCTATGTATTATTATCAGAAAGGCAGAATCGAATGCTCTTTAAGCGACGACGAAGATGTGGCCAAAGCCATCGAAATTTTCAATTCAACTGAAAAATACAATTCCTATTTAGTTAGCTGCTATTTAAAACCGCAAAGTAAAAAGAGTAATAAAAAATAACAGAAATTATTATTCATTAACTTACAGTCTGTTTAAATGCCCTGGTCGAGAAAAGAATACCACCGCAATATTTATCTATTCGGGTTAATTCTTCTAACAGCGTCAATGACATTATCGCAATTGATGATGAGCATTGCCGAATTTTTGTTGTTGTTTAACTGGATTGCTGAAGGAAATTTTAAAGAAAAATATTTACTGCTAAAGAAAAATAAAGCAGCCCTGGTTTTTCTGCTTCTTTACCTGATGCATGTTGTGGGTTTGTTTTATACCCACAACTTTGTATTTGCTATTGACGATTTACGCATTAAACTGCCTTTGCTGGCTTTGCCTGTTATATTTGCTACCACATCACCCATTAGCAGAAAAGTGCTCATAAATATCCTGCTGATTCATGTAGCGGCAACATTTATTGCTACTATGGTAGGTGTGTTTATTTTCTTTACTACTACTGTAAACGATATTCGTGATATTTCAATTATTATTTCGCATATCCGGTTTGCATTGAATATTTGTTTTGCCATCTTTATTCTGATTATTTTAACATTCAACAAAAATCAGTTCTCTGTTGCTGTTAAAATCGGCTTTGGTTTGCTGATTGCATGGTTTCTGTATTTCCTTTTGTTTAGTGAATCCTTTACCGGAATTATCATTTTTATCATAGTGAGTTTCTTTTTGATATTGGTTTATATCTTAAAAAAAACTCCTCTGATGTATAAGCTGATTTTTTTAGGTTTTCTGATTATTACAGGAAGCATATTATTTGTTTATCTGAAGAATATTTACAACGATTATCATAATAATATTGAAGTTTTCGACCAAAAAAAACTGGAATATAATACCAAACACGGCGGGGTATATGTGCATGATGTAAAAAGCAGGATAACCGATAACGGACATTACACCTGGATGTATGTTTGTGATGATGAGCTGAAACCCGCATGGAACAAAAGAAGCAAAATAAATTTCGACAGTACCGATAAGCTGCATCAGCCCATCAGATACACTCTGATTCGTTATATTACTTCGAAAGGATTACGAAAAGATATGGATGCCGTAAACGGCTTATCTGACAAAGAAGTGGCCTTGATTGAAAATGGGGTGGCCAATGTGGATTATATTAAAAAAGGAAGTTTTTATAATCGTATTAAAAACACCATTTGGGAATATGAAAACTATAAAATCTCAGGCTATTCGCGAGGACAATCTATAATGCAAAGGATAGAACTCTGGCATAATTCGCTGTTGCTTATTAAAAACTATCTTTTGTTTGGTGTAGGTACAGGCGATCCGGCTGATGTTTTTGCGGCTTCTTTGTGGGTTCAGAATTCGTGTTTACAAAATTCAGAACTGCGCTCGCATAATCAGTATTTAACTTTCACCATTGCCTTTGGCATTATCGGTTTAATCATATTTTTTATATCCTTGTTATATCCTCCTTTCAAACTACATAAGTTTTCCGACTTTTTGTATCTTTCTTTTTTCCTGATTGCATTTTTATCCATGTTTACAGAAGACACTCTGGAAACTCAGGCAGGGGTAACCTTTTTTGCTTATTTCAGTTGCTTGTTTCTTTTTGCTGAGAAATATCACGTTACTGAATAAAAATCATTACTTTTGTGTTTGGATTTAAGCGATTCAATATGAAAAATCATAAATTATCAATTAATTATAGCGAATTCGAATCTATCGATGAGCTGAACGATGCCGACCGGTTTCTGCTTATTGAAGCCGAAAAAGCATCGCATTTGGCCTATTCGCCTTATTCTGGATTTTCGGTAGGTGCTGCCATCGAACTGGCAACCGGAGTGGTGGTTACCGGAAACAATCAGGAAAACGCTGCTTATCCTTCGGGCCTTTGTGCCGAAAGGGTGGCCATGTTTGCGGCTTCGTCGCAATATAAAGGAATTCCGTTTAAAGCCATTGCAATTACTGCTCGTTCCGAAAACTTTTTGGTCGACTATCCTGTGTCGCCCTGCGGTTCGTGCCGACAGGTGATGGTAGAGTACGAAAACCTTTGTCAAACACCCATCAGGGTTATTTTGAAAGGCCAAACAGGCAAGGTGATTGTATTTGAAAAAAGCAGCGATTTGTTGCCATTTGTGTTTACTGCCGATCAACTGAAATCAAAATAAATCGTCGGTATTTCAGAAATTGTTTATTTTTACAAACTGAATTACATAAAAAAGTATTAGTTATGCCCAAAATCCGCTTTGGAATTTTATTATTATGTGTGTTTCTGGTATCGATGACGGTGGATAAACCCGCGTATCAGATATTCGATGTTAGAGGTAAAAAAGCATCTTATCAAAAAATGCTGAAAGATATTTCGGAATGCGAAGTAGTGTTGTTTGGCGAAATGCACGACAACCCGATTTCGCACTGGCTGGAGCTTCAATTAACCAAAGATTTGTTTAAAGCCAAAAAGCAAGACCTTATTTTGGGTGCCGAAATGTTGTCAACCGAAGACCAGTCTGTCATCGATAAATATCTTAAAGGAGAAATCACAGAAGATACGATGCGCAAACAAACCCACATGTGGCCCAATTATGCCACCGACTACAAACCCCTGGTTGAGTTTGCCCGAAACACCAATGTAAAACTTGTTGCAACCAACTGCCCACGCCGCTTCGCAACTATGGTTTATAAAGGTGGATTTGAAGCCTTGAATGCATTAACCGCCGACGAAAAAAAATATCTGGCTCCGCTGCCTATAGAATACGACCCCGAACTCGAACAATATAAAAAGATGCTTGATATGACCGAGGCCGGCCACTCGTCGCCCAACGAACCCAAAGCTCAGGCCATAAAAGATG
>CAYYQJ010000336.1:0-4440 GCA_964473775.1 uncultured Bacteroidales bacterium
AAACCGTTAAAGTAAAAGGTCAGGTAATTAAATTCAGTGCCGACATCATGCATAAAAACTGGATTCACTTACAGGATGGAACAGAAGCTAACGGAAAATTTGATTTAACAATCACTACCGATGGAAAAGTAAATGTGGAAGATATGGTTGGTTTTGAAGGCAAGATAAGTATCTACAAAAACCTCGGTCATGGATACTTTTTTGAAGTGATAATGGAAGATGCAAAGATTCTGAAATAAAGAAGAAGCTGGAAGACGGAAGACGGAAGACGGAAGACCGAAGATGGAAGTCGGAAGACCGAAGATGGAAGTCGGAAGACCGAAGATAGAAGTCGGAAGACTGAAGATAGAAGACCGAAGATTAAATACCAAATACCAAATACCAAATACCATATACCAGATACCAAACACCAGATACCTGATTATGAAAACTAAATCCTTAACCGCATTATTTATCATTATTAGCATGGCTATTTTTATAATAGCTTGCGACAACAGCCGAAAAATTATTCCTGTTGAAACTTCTCAAACGAATAATAGTAAGCCCAATACTTTTACTACTGATAGTTTTGCTTATTACGAAAGTGCTTTGCAAAAAGACTCATTAAATGTACCGCTTCGTTTGGCTTTGGCCAATAACTATTATGTGGATAAGAAGTTCGACAAAACCATTGAAAATTTGTTGGTGGTATATCGCATCGACAGCAAAAACCTTCAGGCCCTTACAGGTTTGGGAAATGTGTATTACGATTCTGAAGACTATGCCAGTGCGGTTAAATATTACGAAAAAGAATTGGTGCTCGACCCCAACAATGTAAACGTTCGTTGCGATTTGGCTACCTGTTATCTGAACATGAAAAAACCTCAGGTTTCATTAAGTCTGTTAAAGAAAAACCTCACTATCAATCCCAATCATGCCCAATCGCATCACAATCTATCTATAGTTTATACTCAGTTGGGCAAAACTAAAGAAGCGGATGCAGAAATGGCTGTGTTTAATTCTTTGTCAAAGTAAAAAGTAGGTACATCGCATCTAACAGACGCTGGATCGCATTCAGCAATCGCTTGATCGCATCAAGCAATCGCTACATCGCATCTGCCAATCGCTGGATCGCATTTACCAATCGCTGGATCGCATCAAGCAATTGCTACATCGCATCTACCAATCGCTGGATCGCATCAAGCAATCGCTACATCGCATCTACCAATCGCTGGATCGCATCAAGCAATCGCTAGATCGCATTAACCAATCGCTGGATCGCATCTACCAATCGCTAGATCGCATCTACCACTTGTTACATCGCATCCAGCGAATTTTCCACCGTTTTCCTTAACAACAAAACCACATCGCCTTACTTATTAATCAGATAAAAAAAACAGTAATCTTTGTTTATGGAAAATGAAAAAAAAATTCCCGATTTGTGACCACAAAAATGCTCTTAATAAATCGAAACCCAAATCCAGGGATCGAATTCATAATTTGTTTCCTCTCCATTTATAAAAGTAGAACGGTGTGTATTGGTGAACATAGTTTGTGTTGATTTTTCTTCAGCCTGCGTGGGTGTCTGAGTCCAATTGCTGCTGTGTAAAGGTTTAGGATTTGGCAATCTGCTTGCTTCAAAAAATGTATACCACCAGGTTTCTAATTTTTTAATGTCGATATTGTCTTCCCTGCTAACCAGATATTCTTTAATATCTACATCTTTTGGCACCACATTCATGTCAGGTGCTTTGTTATATTTATGAATATAAACTGCTGCAATGTCCGGAGCTTTGCTATCAACATCAGCAGCGTTACTACCCAAAGCTATTTCGCTAAAACTTATACCAATTGCACTGTCAAGTTGTTTCTAGTTGTAATCCGCATTTCTAATTTATGAATGGATTTGTTTATTGTAACCCATTGCAATAAATAATAATAGGATATTCGCGCCAGCCATTTTCAGACAAGGGTTGAACTCCATTTATACAAAATGATCGTCAATATACTTTTGGAATTTTTCTTTGTATGTTTCGCTAATCGGAATAAATACATTTTCGTCGAAAACGATTCTGTTGCGCTCAACTACCGAAATTCTTTTCAAACTGACTATAAAAGAACGGTGAACTCTCATAAAACGGTCGGTTGGCAATTGTTCTTCAATCGCTTTCAGACTCAGTTGTGTCATAATCGGTTTGCCTCTGATTGTGTGTATTTTTATATACTCGTGCTGGCTTTCGATGTATTTGATGTCATCCAGTTCTATGCGAATCAGTTTATATTCCGACTTCACGAATAAATGCTCAGCAGTTGCTTCAATGCTTTCTTTTTGCTTGTTGGCAGTAAGTTCCATAAGGTTTTTCACTTTGTTGGTTGCTTTCAGAAAATTGCTGAAAGTGATTGGCTTCAGCAAATAATCTACTGCCTCTACCTCAAATCCTTCCACGGCATATTCGCTGTAAGCAGTGGTGAAAACCACATAGGGTTTGTTGGTTAACGATTTTACAAATTCCAGGCCGTTCAAATCGGGCATATTGATGTCGATAAACAGCAGTTGAACCACATTGTCCTTCATAACATTCATGGCTTCAAAAGCACTGCGGCATTCGGCCACCAATTCCAGAAAGGGGATTTTTTCAATGTAAGCGGCTATCTTTTTTACTGCCAAAGGCTCATCGTCAATGGCTAGGCATTTTATCTTCATAACGGAATTTTTAGGTTCACTTCAAATTCACTTTCTTTATCAAAGATGTTCAGCAGAAAAGCCTCCCCATAGATCAACTTCAAGCTGTCTTTAATATTCTCTATGCCCATGCCCGAATATTCGCCTACGTATTTGGCTGGGTTTTTATGTTTGCTGTTCTTAATATTACAATTCAGTGAGTTTTCGTCCACCTGCAATTCAAAATAAATGTACGACTTCTGGGGATAACAAACTCCGTGTTTAAATGCATTTTCGAGCAAAGATATAAAGAGCATGGGAGGGATTTTTACATCGGGAATTTGTTCGGGCATCCATATTTTCACTTCCACCTCATCCGAATGTCTTAGCTGCATCAACGAAATAAAGCTTTTGATAAATTCTATCTCTTTTTTCAGTTCAATGGTATTTTGTGCCGAATCATAAAGCAAATAACGCATAAGTGTTGAAAGCCGCACCACAGCATCCTGAGCTTTCTCCGAATTTATTTCGATCAGCGAGTGGATATTATTAAGCGTATTCATAAAAAAATGCGGACTTACCTGATGCCTTAATAAAGCCAGGTTGGTTTGTAGCTGTTCTTTTTCAATGTCTTTTCTGCGTTTTTCTTCATCGGTCCATTTAAACACAAGTTCAATGGCAGTGCTTGTTCCAATGATAAGGATAGCCATAATCAAATTATTAAAAATGTTCCCAATAACTGAACCTTGCGCAAAAGACGGGGCAGGATGGGTACCACCCGGCTGCCATCCCATATCAGGTGTTTGTGGCGACATGAGTACATTATGCAACAGTATATCAATAACTGTAACCAATAATATTGTGACGATTACAATGATAGCATATTGCGACTTCTTCTGGTTAAACAGTAATTTAGGTACCAGAAAATACAGATTGATCAGGAATAAAATGAAAAACAAAAACAGGTTGGTCCAATCTCCAATCATTCTGCTCATATTTTGGGCATCCATATCCTGCATATTTCTTAAATAGGGTCCCAAAAAGACCAGAGCCCAGATAAAAGAATACAATATGATTATGATTCTTTTTGTTTTTAACATGCTTTAATCTTCTCTAAAATTGTATTTTATAAATAAAGTTCGGAAAGAAACCCAATTGATACGTTGTGTTTATAACTTGACGCCTATCGTCATAACTCTGCGAGAAAACATTTTTATTATTCGTTATGTTTTGCAAATCTAACGAAAAAGATTGAGATAATTTCTTTCTTTTGCTGTTTAAAGTATAACCTACTTTAAAATCCAATCTGAAATAGTTGGGATAGTGGCTTGTGAAAGCATAATCATCGCCTTTCGACACTTCATGATGAACCCTATTTGAGGCATCCATATCAATAGGTGTATAAGTGCGTCCACCGGCGTAGGTAGCTTTGATGTCGGTGGTAATTGCATTTCGTTTGGCAGCGCCGAGCTTCCATTCTTTTCCGGCTAACAAATTGAATACATATTGTCCGTTGAATGCGGTGTTTCTTTCCACGCCATCGCTTGCGGTATATTTCGATTGATACACCGATGCCGTAAACAACCCATAATACCCTCTACTGAAAAATTTCTCGATAGTTAACTCTATCCCATAGTTTTTGCCTTTGCCGCTGTTGGTCAAACTGTCTTCCAAGTCGGTTTTAAAGCTTGCGCCTGTGTTCAACATGGAATAGCTGCTTGAATAGGTGTTGACTGGCACATCATAGAGATATTGATAATACACTTCGAGTTTTAAACGCCAATCTTTGAAGGGTTGCA
>CAYYQJ010000337.1:0-4431 GCA_964473775.1 uncultured Bacteroidales bacterium
ACACGGCTCTGAACACTCTTTCCCTACACGACGCTCTTCCGATCTCGACGATTATGTAAACGACGCTATAAGTAAATTGATAAAAGAAAAAAATCTGATTTCATGGTATTCTGATAAAGAAATTCCGTTTAGCATAAAACGTGGAGATATTAAGCAACTGAGTGCTTTTGACGAATTGGAAAAAACAATTCTTATGCTTTCGTTCCCAAATGAAGCAAGCAAGCTACACGATTTGTATTTTTTCTTTTTTAATGAAAACATCAGCAATTTTATGCTTGCGCAATCAGGCAAAGCATTACTTCCTGAGAATAAAACTATTATTGGAACTATGCTTTACAATGCCATAAACACAATTTTAAATTCTGCAAAAAACGATCGCATAGCCTTTACTAATTACAATGTATATATTGATAATTTGGAAACATCATTATCTAATGCTCAGGCCACCATTGATGATTTTAAGGATAAGCAGCAATCAGTAATAATAAACTTTGCAAATGATGTTATCAATGAACTTGCTACACCCTATATTGGTTTGTCGTTTGAGCTATCCACAGAGGCCATTGACAAAATAAAAAACTTTACCGGCGATTTAACCATCCTCAGAGAAGCATTAAAAGAGGCCATTTTCTTTGCCAGAAGCAGGGCAATAGGTTCAAAAAGTTCAATTATAACGCTTGAAGGTTCTCAGATTACTTTTAAGGAAGAAAAAGTTATCGCAACAAAAACTGTTGCCGTTGTAAATACAAACCGAAAAACCAAATGCATGGAATTGCTTGATAATTTAGAAAATGCTGCCCAAAAAGCAAAAGATAAAGCAATACCTATTACAGGAATTAATGTTTCTAAAAATTATTGTAAAAACATGTCTCCTCCAGGCATTAGCGATGCACTTAGAAACCATCAAAAAACAATCAGGGTTCTTATCAAAGAATACCCTGAACGTTGGACTATCATCAGAAATGATTTTAAACCCTTACTAAACATACTTGAAACACGCTTTCCTGATGATCCCGGGCACGATCAACAGGCTTAATTTTTGTTTTGGGTTTTTTTTATTTTTGGTTATAATCCTATATATCAAGCTTTTTGAAAAAGTAAATATACACGGGAATTTTTTCCATGCATGCGGAATTTTTTTTCGCGCGTGTTTACTTATTCAAAACAGACGCGGGAATTTTTCCCATGCGTGTTTACTCATTCAAACAGACGCGGGAATTTTTCCCGTGCATGCGGAATTTTTTCCCGTGCATGCGGGAATTTTTCCCGCGCGTGTTTACTCATTCAAACAGACGCGGGAATTTTTCCCAGGCATGCGGAATTTTTTTAATCTACCTTGGAATTTTTTTTCGATTACATTGTATAATCTGCAATTAAAATTTTAAACATACCTGACTCTTTTTAATCAAAAAAATAGTAATAACTCTTGATTTTCAATAACCCACTAAGGATAGCTGTACATACAAGCATTGTAAATCCGGATTATTTTGTGTTCTTAATATGATTGATTACAAAAATTAAGCTATTTTTGTTACAAATCCTTGAAAAATCAAAATGTTAACAGACAGACAATTATTTTTTCAGTTTATTGCTCAAACATCATCTTCACCGGTTGCGGTTGAAATAACAGGTGCTGAAGGTATTTACCTATATGGATCTGATAATAAAAAATATATCGACTTAATTTCGGGTGTTTCTGTAAGCAATGCCGGTCATAACAATCCCATGATTGTTCATGCCATCAGCGAACAGTTAAAGGCCTATTCGCACCTTATGGTTTATGGCGAATTTGTTCAGTCGCCTCAGGTACAGTATGCCAATTTTCTCGCTTCCCTCCTACCCACCAGTTTGGATAATGTGTATTTTGTTAATTCAGGCAGCGAAGCCATTGAAGGCGCTATGAAACTTGCAAAACGATTTACCGGACGGAGTGAAATTATCGCTTTTAAAAATGCCTATCATGGAAGTTCGCAGGGTGCTTTAAGCATATTGGGAAACGAAGAAATGAAACAGGCATTCAGGCCGTTGTTGCCCGACATCAGGTTTCTGGAATTCAATAATGAAATCTCTTTAAACCAAATTACAGAAAAAACATCCTGTGTGATTATGGAGCTTATTCAATCAGAAGCCGGCATCATTCTTCCAGAAAATGATTTTATAAAAAAGGTGGCTGAAAAATGTAAACAAACCTCTACCCTACTGGTTTTTGATGAAGTGCAAACAGGGGTGTATAGAACCGGTAAGAAATTCGCATTCGAACATTATGGAGTTGTACCCGATATTTTGGTTTTAGCCAAAGCTTTGGGCGGTGGAATGCCTTTAGGGGCCTTCATAGCCTCAAAAAATATAATGAGTTCTTTGACCAACAAACCCGTTCTGGGTCACATTACTACTTTCGGAGGACATCCTATAAGCTGTGCTGCAGGTCTTGCAGCTTTCCGGTTTTTAAATAATGAAATTTCAGAGCAGGATATTCTGGCTAAAGCTGATTTATTTTACAATCTGCTTATAAATCATACTGCTGTAAAAGAAATCCGTTATCAGGGTTTATTAATGGCTGTTGAACTAGGCGACCCGGATAAGCTTCAGGCTTTTATCAGCTTAGCCATTGAAGAAGGAATTATTTCTGATTGGTTTCTGTTCTGCAATACGGCTTTTCGTATTTCACCGCCACTAATAATCAGCGAATCCGAAATAAAAGAAGCTTGCAATAGTATTCTGAAAGTGCTGGATAAAATATAGCTTTAGCTTATTTCATTACACAGCGAACCATATCTTTTATTTTCTGAATATCCTTTTCAGTAAACTCCCAAAAAACCTTTTCATCACCTACAGTCAGTTTCAGATTCTTTGGAATAACGCTTTTAAACATAGCCAAATCAACCGAGCGAATTGTGTATTCAGGAGTGTATTCTGTCCAGGTTTGATCGCTATAATGAGGTGTTGGCTTAGAATTGCTGATGCATTTTAATTTCAGATTTTTGTCGCCCGAAAATAAAATGTTTACCACATCTCCTTTTGAGATAATATAATTAAAGGCACCGCTAATCCAGAAATTTAATCCCAATTGATAAGTGGTGTCGTTTCTATTTACAATCACATAAAAAACATCAGTTCCTGAGAGTTTGGTTTTTATCTTTTTGATTGGCTTGCCAGTGGTAGCATCGGTTTTATCAATTTCGAACTTACAGCTTGAAGAACTTTGTGTGAATCCTTTGGTGCCAAAAGAACCTAATATCACGATTGCAATAATAATTTTTACTAATTTCATTACTTATTTTTATTTAGAATTTGCCAACTGTAAAAATAGTGCTATTAATTTTTTTTACACTCCAGTTTTGTTTGTTTATCTAACATTACAGGATATCACTTTTCGGTCTTCAATAAATCCTTCCAGCTTGTCCCCTATTTTAACAGGGCCCACTCCTGCAGGAGTTCCTGTAAAAATAATATCACCCATTTTTAATGTAATAAATTGAGAAACATAGCTAATAATGGTATCGATATCAAATATCATGTCGGATGAATTTCCGCTTTGAACGATTTCTCCGTTTTTCTTCAACGAAAAATTTAGTTTGCGAAAATCGCCAAACTCATTCAGTGGAAAAAAGCTGCTTATGGGTGCCGAACGGTCGAAACCTTTGGCTTTTTCCCAGGGTGTACCTTTGGCCTGTGCTTCACGTTGCAAATCTCTTGCAGTGAAATCTATACCCATCCCTATTTCATTATAATAAGTAGATGCAAATTGCTTTTGAATGTGCTTACCCACCTTACAAATCCTGAAAACCAGTTCAATTTCGTAATGCACATCCGTTGAAAATTCAGGATAGAAAAACGGACGGTTTCTGATAACAATAGCCGTATCAGGTTTCAAAAAGAACAAAGGTTCTTTTGGCAAATCATTTTTTAGTTCTTTGGCATGGTCGGAATAATTTCTTCCGATACATATTATTTTCATTATGGATTAATTTTTACAGACGAATTATTAAAACCTCTTAATTTTATTAAACTCAGTACTTTTTTGGTTGACAATGGAAAATCAGCCTTCATCATCCAATCGTAATAAGAAGGCTCTGTACGAAACACATCTTCAACAGTTTTGCCCTTATGTTTACCAAAGTTAAAAACTTCTTTTTTGTTTTCGTTATAAACAATATGACCAACCAAATCGACATTAGCAGTATTGAACGAAAAATCGTGTAGTGCCTGAATATCATTCACAATAGGAACTGAAGTATTTCCATTATTATCAGTGTATTCAATATCTTTATAACGGTCGAGCTGTGCTAATAATATTTCGTAAGTTGCCAGGGTATCAGCTTCGGCCGAATGGGCATTAATAATGTCTTTCTGACAATAAAACTTATAAGCCCCTTTCAGGGTTCTGGGTTCCATGCGGTGAAAAATATTCTGAACATCCACAAATCTTCG
>CAYYQJ010000338.1:0-4429 GCA_964473775.1 uncultured Bacteroidales bacterium
AGGCTTTATTTACTTTAATAAAATAGTTGCATCCCTCTGAATAAGGATCATCAATCCTGCCCGGAATAGCAAAAACATCACGATTGTAAGAGTTTGCAATATCGCCAGTAATCAATGCCCCACCTTTTTTAGCAGCTTCTACTATCAGTGTTGCATCAGAAATACCGGCAATAATTCGGTTTCGCTTCGGAAAATTTTCTTTATCGGGGTTGGTTTCGCTCATAAAATCTGTAAGCAAACCTCCTGTTTCCAACATCTTTTCTGCAAGGCCCCTATTGCTTGCCGGATAAATCCTGTCGAGTCCATGAGCCAACACACCCACAGTTTCCAATTTGTTTTTCAATGCCTCTTTATGAGCATAAGTATCAATTCCATAAGCAAGACCACTTACAATCAGCACATCGGTACCTACAAAACCTTCAATAATAGTTTTACAACAATTTTTCCCATATTCGGTGGCATTTCTGGTGCCAACCACACTGATTACTTTAGATTGATTGAGATTGCAATTTCCTTTAAAATATAACATTATGGGTGCATCAATGCAGTTTTTGAGGCGAGAAGGGTAGGTGTTATCCGTATAGAATAAACAGTTTATTTTATACTTTTCGATAAAATTAATTTCATGCTCAGCTCTCAGTAAGGCTTTTGAACGGCCCTTGATTATTGCCGAAACCAGGCTTTCCCCAATGCCGGGTATTTTTAGCAAATGCTGCTTTTGTTCAGAAAATACCGCTTCAGCATTTCCACAATGTTCAATTAATTTTCTCCCGGTAATATCACCTATTCCCGGTATTAAAGTGATGGCTATCTGGTGTAATAACATTTTTTTTGAGCAAGCTGATTTTAGATTTGACAACAATTAAAAAAGAATCAATGCAAATTTAAACATTCTTAAATGTAATAATTACTATTTTTGTGTTAAATTATTTTAACCTACTGAAATTTTACGATGAAACACCTTTCCAATTTTCTAATTTGTTTTCTATTTTCTATTTCTGTGTCTTCTGTTTTTGCACAAAATGCAACTATTAAAGGCACAATAACCAATGCTACTACCAACGAAACCATACCGGGTGTAAATGTATTAACCGAAGAAAAAACAGGCGTGGCTTCTGATATCAACGGAAAATATTTGATAAAGGTTCATGAAGGAAGAACCCGATTGGTATTTAAATTTATCGGATTTGCAAATACTACAAAAGTGGTGGAATTAAAATCGGGAGAAACCCTGGTTTTAGATATAAAAATGACCGAACAAAGTCAGGCATTAGAAGGTGTAGTGGTTAGTGCGGGAAAATTTGAGCAGAAGCTTTCGGATGTTACTATTTCGATGAATGTCATAAAATCGTCACAAATTGCCAATCAGAATACCAACAATATCATGGAATCATTGAATAAAGTTTCAGGAGTTGATATTTATGATTCACAACCAAGTATCCGTGGTGGAAGCGGATATAGTTATGGAGCTGGTAGCCGTGTGTTGCTGCTGGTGGATGATTTGCCTATGCTTACCCCGGATGCAGGAGATGTGAAATGGAATTATCTTCCCATTGAGAATCTATCTCAGGTTGAAGTGTTGAAAGGGGCATCTTCGGCACTTTTTGGGGCATCGGCTTTAAATGGAGTGATTAACCTGCGTACTGCTTTTCCAAAAGATAAACCTGTAACACAAATCAGCATCAACAATGGGGTTTATATGAACCCCAAAAGAAAAGAGCTGATTTGGTGGGATGATACCGAACTGAAATATGCTAAGAGCAGTTCATCAGTGTTTTTCTTTCCTTTGTCGAATTTTGGTGTAAAAAACCCAGGCTTCGGTGGATTGAATTTCTTTCATTCGCGCAAGATAGGTCAAGTTGATTTAGTTATTGGCGGGAACACTTACAAAAATCAAAGCTTCAGACAAGATGAAAATGAATCGCGTAGTCGTATCAATATTAATTTGCGTTTTAGGGCAAAAAAGATTGAGGGATTGTCGTTCGGGGTAAATGGAAATTATATGTATCAGGATAAAACAAGCTTTTTTTTATGGCAAAATGCTGATTCAGGGGCTTACAAACAGAATCCTTCTACCATAAATTATAATAAGGGATACCGGTTTAATGTTGACCCTTATCTATTGTACTTTAACAAACGTGCGAGCAAATACTCTATTAAGATGAGATATTTTAAGCATACCAATCATTTTGCGGATGACCCCACCAAGAATAATGATGCAAGTGTGGTTTATGGCGATTATCAATATCAACATAAATTTAAAGAAAGATATAATTTCACCGCCGGTTTGTCGGGCAGTTATACCGAATCGACTGCCAAATTGTATGGGCAACATTCTGGCATTAATGCTTCTATGTATGCCCAGGTGGATGCCAATGTGTGGAAGAAACTCACTTTTTCTCTAGGAGTACGTGGTGAATATTTCAAAATTGACAAATCGGAATCAGTATCTTCCTTTAGTATCAGAACCAAAAAAGACACCCTGAAATTTCCAATTGAACCCGTTTTCAGAGCCGGTGTGAATTATCATGCAGCTAAATATACTTTTATCAGAGCTTCTTTTGGACAAGGTTATCGTTTCCCGACGATTGCCGAAAAATATATTCAAACCAGCATAGGAGGGTTAAATATTTTTCCCAACCCTGTTTTGCAGCCCGAAACTGGTTGGAGTGCCGAACTTGGAATTAAACAGGCTTTCAAATTGGGAACCTGGGCAGGATATGTTGATTTGGCAGGATATTGGACACAATATAAAAATATGATGGAGTTCACTTTTGGCATTTACAAGCCTGATACTGCTACAAGTGCAACAATGAATGATGTGGGATTCAAATCCATTAATGTAGGACATGCACGCATAAACGGAATAGATTTTTCGGTGGCTGCACAAGGAACCTTGTTTGGTTTTCCGGCTTCGTTTATGGTGGGATACACTTATATGAATCCTGTAAATCTTGATTATGATGCTACTATTGATACTGTAACAGGCAACAAATATTTGAAGTATCGTAACCTTCATTCTGTAAAAGGCGATTTCGAAATTACCTTTAAGGTGGTTACTATAGGCGTATCTTATATCTTTAACAGTAAGACCATAAATATTGATCATGCTTTTGAGGGCCAGCTAATAGAAGGGATTCCATCTTCTGATTTGCTACCGGGATTGAAACAATATCGCCTTGATCATAACAAGGGATATCATGTTTTGAATGGCCGTATTTGGTTCGATATAACAGATAACCAAAGGATAGGACTGTTTGTAAATAATATTTTGAATACAGAATATATGACTCGTCCGGGTTTTGTTGAAGCACCGAGAAACATAGCTTTTAATTATTCTTTGAAATTATAACGAATGCTTTTTATTAACTGTTACCAAAATTAGCTTAGAAAATGAATATAGAAGGATTTCGCGAATATTGTTTATCGAAAAAAGGTGCAACCGAATCTATGCCTTTTGGGCCGGATACGCTGGTGTTTAAAGTACTCGACAAAATATTTGCACTTACAGGTCTCGACGAGAGTTTTAATTTCAATCTCAAGTGTGATCCCGAGTTGGCTATTGATTTGCGCGAACGTTACACTTGTGTTCAGCCGGGATATCACATGAACAAGAAGATGTGGAACACCATTTATGTGGATGGAAGTGTTTCGGATGATTTGCTTTGCGAATGGATTGATCATTCTTATAACGAGGTAGTAAAGAAAATGAACCGCAAGCAGCAGCAGGAATTGGATATGATATGAAAAAAATATACTTAGCGGTTTTTCTGATGGGTTTGATTGGTTCATTGTCAGCACAAAATGTTCTGATATTGGAAAATCTGACCAAAGGCAAATCGTATAAGTATTTTTCGGGGGATGAAATCAATGTATTGGTCAAAGATAATCTCCAGAAAATATCCGGCCGTATCACCGAAATACAGGATTCAACTATTGTTATTTCTAATAATTATGTGTTTAACCTCAGCGATATAAAAGTGATTTATAAGGAAAGATTGGGAGTTCAGATTGTTTCGTATTTGCTCAGAGGTTTTGGCACTTTATTTTTTACTCTGGATGTAGTGAATAATGTTATTAATGACGACCATCCTACTTTTCGTCCCAATGTGGCTATCATATCAGCAGCAGCAGTGGGGACAGGCTCAGTTCTTTGGTTATTCTCAAAACGAAAATGCATAATTGCAAAAAATAATTGGAAGCTAAAGATTCTTCAGCAGGTGCATATTAAAACAAAATAGGCTGTTTTTTGTTTAGCGCAATCCATTTGGTGGCTTTTCTACATTCAATAACTTTAAAAAATAGATTTGTCAGATTTCGACGAACAAGCAATAAATGACGACAAACAAGCTATAGAAAGTCCTGTGTCGTTACTCATAAACGCTGAGTAGTGTAAAAGGAGTTCCTTTATCGTTAGTCATAAACGCTG
>CAYYQJ010000339.1:0-4416 GCA_964473775.1 uncultured Bacteroidales bacterium
AGTTCGGCATCTTCACTCATAGTTCATTCACCTTATAACACCCGCCGAACCCCAAAACCGAACAAAGTATTTTCGGAAAATGTTTGGGCGAAGGGTGCCCCCCCGCTGGCGGCTGTGTTCCGAGTTCCGATACGGTGGGTGGGGCAACAGGTTTGGTTGATTGCGATATCGGCTCTCAATTCCTGCGTTGAGCTGCTCTTGCTTTGAGGCTTTCCATTTGCTGCTTGGCCTCCTCCATGGTCAAAACCTTGCTTACCTTCCCATTCCGCGTGACCCAATAAGCGATGTTATTGGAGTAGAACACCTTTGAATAACCTGCAAGGAGTTGTGCGGGGACGATCAGCGCCGTGTCGAGATGTTCGTCCGAAATCTCAAGCGATCGAACCCGGACGGTAAATACCTTCTTGTCGTCATCAGTAAAGTTGTTCCAATATCGCGTAAACTCGACCGGCACTTGGCCGTGATAAAATGTCGGAGCGTATTTATACCTGATGGTAGCCAAGGGTAGGCCGTCGTCTCGCAGAACGGTAGCCAAGCTTGGAACGCCGTTCTCCAGTATTACATCAATGTTCAACTTTCTGCCGTCAACCGTCATTCCTGTAAACCGCTGCCGATTCTCATCCCAAATTGCACTGCCGGGCTGGATTTCTGTTACGCCAAGTGTTAGGAACAGATCGACCGTCAACCTTGTGCTGGATTCGAGTCCGGTCCCGGCACCATTGTCTCCTCCGTTCGTGTTAATCTTTGGATCATACTCTATGAGCTGTCCTCCTTGCGTATGCCAGATAACTCCACCCTTGCGCCGTCCGCCTTCAATCTGAAGCATTCGTTGCATGGCTTTCTTGATGGCAAAAAACTGCTGATAACGGGCAATCTTCTTTTCGCCGTTATCATACAGTACAAAATTGAAAATCAAATCCATCAATCGTTCAGGTCTGCACAAACCATACAAATATTCATCCTGCACGGTGGGTTCAATCGTTTCTGTTTCCAAATCGTCGAAGTACTGACGCACATACCGGAAACGATCACCAAACAGTTTATCTTTTTGCTCTATTGAAAGAGGCTGATTTTTTATTTCTTGCAACTCTGCTCTGTACTGCTTTTCCTCTGCATCGTTTTCAAACTTCTCAGTCCATTTTGCCCAGAACTTTTCTGGGTGCCATTGGTGGCATACGACCCATCCTGCGTGGACAGGCTCAAAGTCAACTGAGAATATACATACAAACTCCGTATACCATCTTCCTGCTGATTGCGTAAATGCTGACTGATGGCCTGCTCCAACGGGTTTTTCATATCGGGACGCTTGCACTCTATCACACATACCGGAATACCATTGATAAACAACACAATATCCGGACGATAATGCTCCTGACTGATGCTGCGCACCACGCTGTATTCTTCGGTAACATGATACACATTATTCTCGCGGTTTTCCCAGTCGATATATTGCACCGTAATGCTTTTCTTATCCCCATCAAAACTCTGCTCAAAAGTCTTGCCCAACGTAATCAGATTATAAAGCGTTTCGCTGGCAGCAATATAGCCTTCGTTCATAGGGAGTTCCTTCAACGCCCTGATGCCGTTTTCGATATTGGCATCGCTGATATAGGTAGTCTTGGTAGAACTTATCCGTTTATCCGAATTAATAGACTTCAACTGCTTCCGCAAAATATCTTCCAGCAACACATTACTCGTTTTGCCACCACGCAGATTCTCTGCTTCCGTTGGCGAAAGATAGGTGTAGCCCAACTTTTGCAGCATCTGCAAAGCGGGTACCTGACTGATATGGTCTTCTTTAAATGAGGGGACGTTCATATATTAAGAAATTAGAAGAATTATCTTTATGTGTTTTATCAATAAGTGTAATAGAACATTTACTATCTGTTGTTGTTATAAGTGTAGAAGTTTGTATTTCAGTATTAAAAGTTGTTACATCTGTTACAATTGTAACATTTTTTGGAGTAACAATAGTTCTAGTTTAAAAAATATGTATTACATTTGCACTGTCAATTCCCAAAGGGAAAAGGACGTGGCAGGTGACATTGTTCACTCCGTTCGCATTGCCTTAAGGTGCGTACCTCACTTACGAAGTGAGGTTTTTCTTTTTTTATACTCCTCATACCAAGTCTTAAATTTGGGTTTTTCCATAACATCAACTGAAAATGATGTGATTAAGAATAACTCTGGATTTACTTCACGAATTATTATCAAAAACGATTTAGCCTCATACCAATAAAATTGTTGATTAAATCCGTCATCATTTATTTGCTCAAAATACTTAATACGCACATCGTTTACATTCTCAATTATTGGTTTGATCCAATGCAATTTATTTGCTCTGTCTCTATCAAAATCTCTTTTCTCCTTGTACTTGCTTTCACGAGTAATTATATGCTCAAAACCAACATATTTTCCTCTACAAACAGGATGTCTTGATATTGTTCTGTCGAATGTAAGTGTTTTTCCTTTTATACAAATAGGATTTTTTTTAATATCATTTAAAAATATACCGTACATTTGATACAATTGATCTGGAGTAGGTCCATCAACTGACAAATCTTCAAACATATCCGACAGTTCCGACAGTATATCTTCGTCATCTTCATATTTTATTCCTTCATTCCTCATCGCACTGCACTTATCTGAAAGTCAAAAATATTGAATTTACTTTCCCATGGTATAGTACCCTCATCCAAACTATAGCCGGATTTCTTTTCCAAATAATCAATTAATTCACATTTAACTTTTGAAGCATCTGATTTTGTGTGTTCCTTACGCGCTTTAAAACCAACTGCACCGATCAACAAGTCAGTCAGCTGAATAAGTTCGTTTTCGTGCGATCTAATATGCTGAAAATAAACAAACGATTTGTCTTCTTCTGAAGGATTTAAACAGTCATCAAGCTCTTTAAGACGTTCTATACCTCTACTATCTTTAATATCCAGTATCACTCGATATTGTTCATCCGAAGGATTAACATATTTATTGTGCAAAAGCAAATAAATCATCTTGTAATAAAAAGCATTATGATCACCACGATTAAATTTATCATGATCAAGATTCCTTTTGTTTTTTACTAAAATACATCTGAAAGCTATATTTTGATCAAAAAAGTAATCAATCCAGTCTTTATATAATTCTATTCTCGATAGTGATACTTTCGACCACTTTATCTCAGTTGCAGATTTGTGCTTCAACTTAATTTTTTTCAAATCATCTTTAACTTTCAAATAATCATTGTGTGCTATTTTTGTATATCCTATGCACATGACAGATTGCTTGTCATACTCTAAATGACAAGTCTCATCAATATATAGATTGTATAAGATGCTCATATTTTTATCCTCCTATCAGTTTTAACACATTCTTAATCCCTTCAATTACCACCGGCGTTGCCATATTACCGGCAACACCCATTAATATTCCATTTATTGTTTGCAGAGCAGAAGCAATTATATTTGTTTTGGGTGCTGGCTTATCCAGTTGAGTAATAATACGAGCCAATTCATTCAACACTTCTTCTTTTTCATCTTCAAATGATTCGGTAACTTCCTTTATTTGAGCAACGACCTTTTCAATCTCACCTTTCACCTCGCTATTAATCACTACTGAATTGTTTTGTCCCCCTATATTGGTTGAATCATTAGCACTTATAGTACCATTACCCATATTGACAATTCCTGCATTTATGGTTTGATTTACAATTTTTTCTATATCTGTTCTCTTTGCCATAACATCAAAATCTATTTCATCGTCAAAAATTGTATCGTTTAATTCCATAAATATATCAAGTAATGTAGATTTAAACTTATGGATTATCATTTCAATATTGGCTAATGAAGTTTGCTTATAAGCACTTAAAATGTTGCTGTTTTCATATATTCTACTTAACCATATTTTTTCATAATCTGTCAGAGTATATCCTCTTATTACTTATAAACCACTCAGTTTAATTAGTGAGTCCTTAATATATAAAGTCGATAATTCATCGGCTTTCTCTTCTCCTAAAGCATATAATGGCATTTCATGATTTGTAAACTTAGCTCCCTTAATACCATTATCGATTATAAGATTCGCGATTATCTGCGTTTTAAGGATTCTATGTTCCGGTAGATCTTTTACATCTTTATATCCATTCAACTCTTTGTCTAACCAGTTTGATAACTTTTCATTTTTAAGCATTCTACTGGCCATCTGGATTTTTAAAGCATATGAATCGATAGGTCGATTTTCGGATAAATCAATCAAAATACTTTCTATCATTCCTTTTACGCTGAGTTTTTCCATATCAGTTTATTTTCAACCTCTTCTTCCCCGTCAACAACACCTGCATTAACCCCTTCTTTTGCTCTTTGAGCTTATCCAGCTTGCTGCGTAGTACCTGCACTTCGTTGGCAGCTGCTTGCAGTACTT
>CAYYQJ010000340.1:0-4400 GCA_964473775.1 uncultured Bacteroidales bacterium
GAAACCTTTTGGTGGTAGCCCCTTTTTCTAAAATTTTAATCGGTCAGTAGTGATTGTTTATAATAACATTCGCATGATTTACACAACTATCTGGATAAATCACCTGACGTTTTGATAAGTCGTTGGGTGTAATCTCTACTTGTCCGCTGCCAATCCATAAACAATAGTTTTGGGATTGCAACGCATCAGTTATTATTGAAGTAAATAAATCTGAAGAAGCCGAACCCATGGTCAGAAACAAATCATCAGCAATATTTGATTGGGTAGATGTTCCCAATAACCATTGAATGTTGTGTTGGGCATTCCATGTAAATGTTCCATTACTTGTGCTTATCTGAAATACGCTACTGTCGTTAAAAGCAAGCGCTTGCCCTGAAACAACATCAGCAACGGTGAGTTTTTTAATGCCCGAAACATTTATTCCGTTTACTGCATAATTGTTTAATGTGATAGTAAAAGTAGCCCCTGTGTTTTTAGATAATTTATTGGCAGTAATAATAATCTGTCCGCTTCTGATATAGCCATCGTAAATATTGCAATTAGGGGTTGGGAAGCTAAGGGTATAAGTTTTTGGCCAGGTGATGGTGTCATAAGGCGTTATTTGCATCATCATACAAGGCTCATTGAAATGAAAATTCAAGCTGTCGTTGGGTTTGTAAATACTGTCTTCGGTCGCAAGGGTGCTATACAAAAACAATTTGAAAATATCGTTCGATACAATCTCTCCCGAATTGTTCATTACGACAGCACTTGTGTCGTTATTTTCATTGTTGTCTCCTTTTTTGCAAGAAGAAATAAGAATTTGAAAAACTAACAGACAAAGCAAAACGGCGAAGAGCTTCTTCATGATGGGATTCTTAAATATACAAGAAACTGATAAGATAAGCCATTGCTACTGTCGGTATAGGTTTCGCTTTGCGATTTCAGAGTCCATTCTTCCTCCTTGATTTCAGGAAAAAAAGTATCTGCAACAGGCTTAGTAAAAACCTTTGTAATGTAAAGTTTATCTGCTAAGCCAAAAAACTGTTTATAAATACTCGCGCCGCCGATAATGAAATTCTCATTGTATTCTTCCATTTTCTCTATGGCTTCCGATATGGAGTAGGCCATTTCGCAACCCTCAATTTTTTCCGAAACCACGTCTGTAATAACAACGTTTATCCTTTTTTTAAGTGGTTTGAAAGGTAGCGACTCGTAAGTGTTTTTGCCCATTACCACCGTATGGTCACAAGTGATTGCCTTAAAATGCTTCAAATCATCCGAAATATGCCAAAGCAATTGGTTGTCTTTCCCTATCCCATAGTTTTCTGCTATGGCTACAATAATAGATATTTTTTTATTGTTTATCATAATATTCTCCGAAATAAAATCATGTCAATACTCAATATTCAATTACTCATTTAACTTAATCAACCCAATCAACTTAATAAATTAATAACCTAAACAGCTACATCCGCTTTTATGTGCGGATGTGGGTTGTAGCCGCATAATTCAAAATCTTCGAAATGGAAACCAAAAATATCCTTAACATCAGGATTGATTTTCATTTCAGGAAGCTGATGTGGCTGGCGGCTCAATTGCAATCTGGTTTGCTCCAGATGATTTATATACAAATGTGCATCCCCAAAAGTGTGAATAAAATCTCCGTATTCCAGGCCGCATACCTGTGCAATCATCATTGTAAGCAAACTATAAGAAGCTATATTGAACGGAACTCCCAGAAAAATATCGGCACTTCGCTGATACAACTGGCACGACAATTTTCCATTTGCCACATAAAACTGAAACAATACATGGCAGGGAGGCAAAGCCATTTTTTCAATTTCGCCTACATTCCATGCACTTACTATGATACGTCTGGAATCTGGATTGGTTTTTATCATCTTAATTACTTCACTAATCTGATCCACTGTTTTTCCATCAGCACATTGCCACGACCGCCATTGATGACCATAAACCGGCCCCAGATTTCCATCTTCATCTGCCCATTCGTTCCAAATGTTTACCTTGTGTTCATTGAGGTATTTAATATTGGTATCGCCCTGCAAAAACCACAACAACTCATGAATTATTGAGCGAAGATTCAGTTTCTTTGTGGTAAGCAAAGGAAAACCCTCCTGCAAATTGAATCGCATCTGATAACCAAAAACACTGATGGTTCCGGTTCCGGTTCTGTCCGATTTTTCGGCACCGTTTTGCAATACGTGATTCAATAAATCCAGATAAGCTTTCATGTGTTATTTTTAATGCGCAAAGTTACGTTTTTATTTTAAATGGAGATGTGGGAAGAGGGAAGATGGAAGACTGAAGAATGATAGTTTCAAGTTTTTATCATCAAGTATAAAAGACCACTTAATGACAACCCATGATACATTGCATGACTGCCATCCATGGTCTAAAGATAATTGTATGCTTGGAGCCTTGATTAAGAAAAAGAAATGTTTGAATTGTTATTTCAATAGAAAAAAGTAATTTTGTAGTAATAAATAGGAGTTTTAAAGCTCAGAAGGAATTTACAAACATGCAAACAATAACATTAAAAGTAAAAAACGCTAGCGACATTCGTTTACTAATAAGTTTGGCAGAAAGATTGGGAATAACCATTATTTCAAAACAGGAAAAAAAAGTGTCAGGGTCAAACAATACTGAGTTATTCTCTATGCTTCAAGATTTCCGCAAAAAGAACGGATTGTTTGAAACCATAGAAAATCCTGTTCGGCTGAACAAATAAGAAAATAAGTTGATACAAGAAATTTGAATTAATTTTGCATTAATAGAAATAGTATGAATCATGATAGACTATAAGAATATAATTACCATTGAACCGGGCAAAAGAGGTGGAAAGCCTTGTATTCGTGGAATGCGAATCACCGTAAACGATATTTTTGATTGGCTTGCTTCGGGCATGACCATTGATGAAATTCTTGAGGATTTTGACGAGTTAGTAGCAACTGATATTTACGCAGCACTGAGTTATGCTGCCGACAGAGAAAATAAAATATATCAGGTTGCGATATGAAGTTGTTATTTGACCAAAATATATCCTCTAAGATATTGAAGGGTTTACCGGAAAGAAGAATAGTTCAAAAAGAAAAGGCTTGCCAATTTGGTAAGCCTTTTCTTTTAATGTAATATTATGTCTTTATGGCAAGAATTTTATCGCTCCTTTGTCAATGCGAAAGTTTCGGCACGAGATATTTTTTCTTATAAATTTAAATCCCTTAAGCATACACTTCCGGTATCACTTCTCCTCTGAGAACCATAAGTCCGTTCATGCCCAATGCTTTCATTTCATCTTCACCAGGATAAACAAAAATAGGCGCAATAAAATGAACCCGTTCGCGTATCCAGCTAATAAAGTTTTCGTCGTAAGCAATGCCCCCGGTAATCAGAATTCCGTGGATCTCTCCTTTCAATACAGTGGCCATGCTTCCGATATATTTAGAAACCTGATAAGCCATAGCTTCATATATTTTTCTGGCCATTTCGTCACCCTTGCCAATGCGGTCTTCAACCTCTGATGCATTATTGGTGCCTAAATAAGCTGAAAGCCCGCCTTTCCCACGAATCATATTCATGATGGTTTCTTCGTCATGTTTTCCGCTAAAACACATCCTTACTAATTGTCCAACAGGCAAAGTCCCGCTTCTTTCGGGCGAAAAAGGACCTTCGCCATCCAATGCCTGATTGGTATCAATAACACGGCCTTTTTTATGGGCCGAAATGCTGATACCACCGCCAAGATGTACCACAATGAAATTCATATCCTCATATTTCTGTCCCAGAAAACGGGCATGCGATTTAGCAATAGCTTTTTGGTTCAAAGCATGAAACACCGATACCCGTGTAAATTCTGGATGACCTGAAACCCGTGCAATATCATCCAGTTCATCAACCACCACCGGGTCGGCAATATAGGCTTTCAGCCCTTCGTGCATACTGGCAATATCATGAGCAATCAAACCTCCCAGATTACTGGCATGTTCGCCCTGAATTCCTTTAATCAGGTCTTTTCTTAATGCTTCATTTACTTCGTAAACACCCGATTTAATAGGCTTAACCAGCCCGCCCCTTCCAACAATGATATCAATAGAATCGAGATCAATATTGGCTTCAGTGAGTTCTGCAAATACAATATTTTTCCTGAATTCGAACTGATCAGCAATGTGTTTAAACTTTCCCAACTCTTCAGTGGAATGCCTGATGCTTTTCAAGAAAAATAGTTTGTGATTTTCAAATACAGCAATTTTAGTAGATGTAGAGCCGGGATTTATAGCTAAAACTTTCATAGTAAAGTAAGAGTTTTGTTATTTTGCAATCATTGCCGAAAGAGCAATGGAATATAATTTTGTAAGAGATCGGAAGAGCACACGTCTGAACTCCAGTCACCTGAAGCTATC
>CAYYQJ010000341.1:0-4396 GCA_964473775.1 uncultured Bacteroidales bacterium
GATAGCTTCAGGTGACTGGAGTTCAGACGTGTGCTCTTCCGATCTGTTGTATTCAAATTCATGTTTGTACAATTGAAGCTTCTGACTTTCAGTATCAGTTTTTTTTAAAAGCACATGTATAGCTGCGGCATATTTATTCCACAATGCGGCATACTTTCCTTCGTCTAACATCCTTGTATTATTTTAAAGTTAATGATCACAATTTTTCTATTTCGTTCTTTTTTTCAGTACCATGAATAAAGCACTTATAAAAACCTTATTTTCAGAGCTACAAAGATACAGACTATAAATGACATTTCGGCGATTTTTGCATAATATTTAAATAACCTGATACTTAACGCATAATCTTACTACCTTTGCAGCTTATCGACACTTATAATCGTGATTTTCGAAGAATTAAATTTAAATACTGCCCTCATCAGGGCATTGGACGACTTGGAATTTACGGATGCGACACCCATTCAGGAAAAGGCATTTCCCGTAGTTATGTCGGGCCGAAATGTAGTTGGCATAGCGCAAACAGGTACAGGAAAAACCTTTGCTTATCTGTTGCCACTTTTACGACAATTGCCTTTTTCTCATCAAAAAGAACCAAGAATTCTGATTGTTGCCCCTACGCGGGAATTGGTGATGCAAATTCTGAACGATGTTCAAAAACTTACCAAATACACTCAGTTTCGTTCGGTGGGCATTTATGGTGGCACCAATATCAACAAACAAAAGGAAATGGTTTTCGAGGGAATGGACATTCTGGTAGCCACACCCGGACGCTTGATTGACCTTGCATTGACGGGTGTTTTAAGATTGAAAACTACTCAGAAACTGGTGATTGATGAAGTGGATAAAATGCTTGGACTGGGCTTTCGTCACGAATTGACCAATCTGCTGAACCTGCTTCCTGCAAAACGACAAACCCTGATGTTTTCGGCCACCTTGACGGAGGAAGTGGATGCTTTTATTACTGAAAACATTCCTGCGCCACATAAAATCATCATTGCTGCACACGGAACACCTATAGAAAAAATTGTTCAGAAAGCATATCATGTGCCCAATTTCAATACCAAGGTGAATCTGTTGGAATTGTTGCTTCGCGAGAATAAGGATTTGAACAAGATACTTGTTTTTGCAGGCACCAAAAAACTGGCCGACCGAATCTTCGAAAAAATTGAAAAGATATTTCCTGAAGAGGTGGGTGTAATCCACTCTTACAAATCTCACAATCACCGAATGAATTCATTAAATCAGTTCCGCGAAGGAAAAATGAGACTGCTGATTGCCACCGATATCATCGCCCGTGGTATGGACATTTCGGATGTTACTCTGGTTATTAACTTCGATTTGGGAGAAGCCCCATCCGATTATATTCATCGCATAGGTCGTACAGGTCGTTCGGATAAGGATGGCAATGCCATTTCGTTTATCAATGATTCAGAACGTGCTTTTCAGGAAGAAATTGAGCAACTGATGATGCAGCAGATACCTATGGAGGCATTGCCAAAAAATCTCGTTATCTCTAAAGACTTAATTGAAGAAGAACGGCAGGAAAGATTGTTCGATAAGAATTATATGAGCGAACCCGACCGCAAAGATTTGCAGGGTGCTTTTCACGAAAAGAAAGAAAAAAACATGAAAATCAATTTGGGAAGTGCATATAAAAGAAATCCGAAATTCACCAAGACCGGGAAACGCATAAAAAAGAACAACAAATCGGGCAAAACACGCTATTGAGCCGGAATTTGATTACATCATCCTTTTATTCTTTTTTTAATAATGAAATCCATCACTCCAACATCGCAACCCAACAATCCTTTGCACGGCATTACTTTAGAAATGATACTCACTCGTCTTGTGGACCATTTCGGTTGGGAAGAACTTAGTTATAAGGTAAACATCAATTGTTTTAAGAGCAATCCGAGCATGAATTCCAGTCTGAAGTTTCTCAGAAAAACTCCCTGGGCCAGAGAAAAAGTGGAATACCTCTATCTGTGGCTGATTCGTCAGAGCGACTAAGCTTATTGCAACAATTCCTTTAATTCGTTTGAATAATCATACTGCAAATCTTCGTGTAGCATATTCAATGCTTTTTCTATCCTTTGTATCAATCGTTCATAAAGGCTCAACAGGGCTTTGTTCGAATGGATGGGGATGCCTGAAGTTCTGAATTTCTTACAAAAGAAAATCAGCAGCTCTACTTCGGTTTGTTTCGAGCCTGAGTATTTGATATAGCGGTTGGTAGTTTTCAATATCTTTCTGACCATCTTTTTGGCAAGATACATACTTATAACGTTCACTTCCTTGAATTCTTCGCTTATATAATCTTCTACCTCCAGTATATATGCACCTTCATCAGCCGACTGAAATAAAAGATAAGTCAACAATTCTTTGTTGTCCTTTTTAAATTTGGCCAGTCGAATGCAGATTTCCGCCACCTGAATGGGCGATAGTGTGCTGAGTTCGGCTTTTAATTCTTTTAAACTGACAGGTTTCATGCAAACAAAATCAGGATTGAATAATTGTTTTCACCCTCCCCACTTCGCCTGTGGTCAGCCTCACTTTTATACCACGCGAATGAAAAGCACTGCTGGTAAGAATTTTCTGAACAATACCTTCTGTGATACGATTAGAATGCTGGTCTTCTTTTTTCACAATGCCTACCTCTGCTCCTATGCTGATATCACTTCTGTTTTGCCCTTCCATCCCAATTAATTTTTCAGCAAAGTAACAACTTTTTTCCCTATCCGTGCTTATCGCATCGCCAATGATGCATACACTCTGCTGCTCCTTAAAATAAATACTTATATTTGCAGCTCTTTTAAAACAACAATCATGGAAGATTTTTTAGAAATACTGAAATACATTTTGCCTTCGGGAGCCGTGTTTGCTACCGCCTATTTTCTCATACGGGCTATGCTCGAAAACGAAAACCGTAAGAAAATGCTTGAAATGAAAATGAACAACCAGGTAACCAGCATACCGGTTCGTTTGCAGGCTTACGAACGTGTCATACTTTTATTGGAACGTTTATCTCCGGGCAGCCTGGTGCTGAGAGTAACACAACCTGGCATGAGTGCTTTCGAATTACAAACCGCATTGATACAAAACATCCGTGACGAATTTGAACACAACCTCGCGCAACAGATTTACCTTTCGTCCACTGCCTGGGAACTCACCAAAAACGCCAAAGAAGAAACCATCAAACTGGTGAATATAGCCGCTTCAAAACTCAACGAATCGGCCACTTCCATCGATTTGGGTTCTGTAATTTTCGAATTGTCGGCCTCAAAAGATAAACTTCCCGTTAGCGAAGCCATAGAGTACATTAAAAAAGAAGTACGTCAACTGTTTTAATTACCAAACAAAACCAGTTTAATTAATAATTAATATTTAATAATTAATAATTGATTCCTCAATAACTCAATTACCTTAATCAACTTAATCAACTTAATTCCCCTAATCAACTTAATCAACCCAATCAACTCAAAAACTCCACAAGCAGCAAAACCAAACGACCGTAAAAATCCTTACGCCGTATGGAAAATAAAAGACTTCCGTTTTTTTATTTTCGGTCGTTTCTTTGTCACCATTTCAACACAAATGCAGGCCATTATCATCGGATGGCAGATTTACGACCTCACCAAAGATGTACTCGCCCTGGGTTTTATTGGTTTGGCCGAAGCCATCCCTTTTATCACGGTTTCACTGTTTTCGGGTTATGTGGCCGACATCTTCCGCCGAAAAAACATCATACTCATTTCTGCAGTTTTCATGTTTCTGTGCTCATCGGCCTTATTATTTTTCAGCACACATTTTTCTAATGTCATACAACTCTACGGAGTCTCCCCCATGTATGCAGTTATCTTTATTTCAGGGCTCGCACGTGGCTTTTATTTCCCGGCACAATCGGCTTTCATGGCACAAATTGTTCCCCGCGAATTGTATCCCAATTCCTCAACATGGAACAGCGCAATCTGGCATATAGCCGCCATCACAGGCCCTGCCATTGGCGGACTTATCTACGGATTTGCAGGAGTTTCTGCATCCTATGTTGCTGTGGTGATAGCCATTGTCATAGGATTTGTTTTATTGGTTTATGTAAAATCCAAACCGGTTCCCGAACGCAAAATGGGCGAATCGCTATACACCAATTTATCTGCAGGACTCAAGTTTGTATTCCGACATCAAATCATATTAAGTGCGCTGGCCCTCGATATGTTTGCAGTATTGTTTGGTGGAGCCGTAGCTTTGCTGCCTGTGTTTGCGGGCGAAATATTGCATGTAGGTCCTCAGGGACTGGGGTTTTTGCGTGCAGCACCCGCCGCAGGCGCCGTAATGATGTCCTTGTTTCTGGCCAGATCGGAAGAGCGTCGTGTAGGGAAAGAGTGTTCAGAGCCGTGTA
>CAYYQJ010000342.1:0-4395 GCA_964473775.1 uncultured Bacteroidales bacterium
CAATACTTTCCTATAGCTAAATAGTTTTCCTTGTAAATACGCTCTCATAAATTTTAAAATTAAAATGATTAAAGTTGCTAATTTTTTTTATCTCAATTTCATTTAGGCAATCCTAAATATTTTCACAAAAAAATAAATTTTTTCTGACACTGCAAAATAAAAATCAAAATATTTTCATCTCACCCAAAAAATAATTTTCACATCCCTGAAATACAGCATCGTTGGGTCGAGGTTCTACCTCGATCCATCTATCCCGAAAGGCTGCAGCCTTTCCTAAATCATACTCCGGCTAACGGGGAATTGTATTCCCCGTTTCCTCATAATCTGAGCATCTGTGGCAATTCATCGTTGGGTTGAGGTTCTACCTCTATCCATCTATCCCGAAAGGCTCAGCCTTTCCAAAATCATACTCCATCATACCAATCAGCATAATCAGCGCTCTACTCTGTTATAGCCCCTTTTTAAGGGGTTGGGGTTAAATTGTTTTGCCTCAGTTGGTTCGAAGTTCTACCTCGATCCATCTATCCCGAAAGGCTATAGCCTTTACTAAAATCATACTCCGGCTAACGGAGAATTGTATTCCCCGTTTCCTCATAATCTGAGCATCTGTGGCAATACATAGTTGGTTCGAGGTTCCCCAGTTGGGTCGAGGTCCTACCTCAATCCATCTATCCCAAAAGGCTGCAGCCTTTCCAAAATCATACTCCATCATACCCATCAGCGTCATCCGCGCTATACTCTGTTATAGCCCCTTTTTAAGGGGTTGGGGTTAAAAATGTTTTGCCCCTCTGGGGCAATAAAAACCGCTGCAATATAAATTTTCTAAAAATGTTTGGCTCCTAACGGAGCCGGAGGAGGGAGGGGGTAGGTGTTTGAACTCCAGGGGCTTCACCCCTGGCTACCAACATGTCACCCTTACAGGGTTTTAGCACTGTAACAACCTCACTTTCCTCAGTGCCCTTTGTGCCCCTGCCTGCCGTAGGTAGGTTAGTGGTTTCTTCCAATCTCCCATCCAACCATTTTACTTCGTATTCCAAACATTTTACTTCGCATTCCAACCATGTTAAATCAAATTCCAACCATTTTAAATCGATTTCCAACCATGTTAAATCAAATTCCAATCATGTTAAATCAAACTCCAACCATTTTAAATCAAATTCCAATCATGTTAACTCGATTTCCAACCATTTTACATCGCATTCCAACCATTTTACATCAAAACCGGACAATTTTACATGAAACATGACAGGTTGTCAGTTATTTTGACAGAATGTCAGTCTTTTACTGTCGAATTGTCAGTCTTTTTTCACCCTCCTCTTAAATCACCTCAACCAATCCTACCAAACAATTTCACCACCCAAACAAAAAGCCCGCCCGATTCCCCCCAAGTTATATACAAACCAACACTCCTTATTACCTCATCCCACTTAAAAACAACCTTTGTGTTAACCAAGCCATAAACTTTGCCAGCTAATTCTATTTACTTTATTAGTGTAATAAAGAAATTTTTCTGTAATTTTGAAATCGGATTTGTTACTGATTTTTTTATTTATCGAAATTAATTAATACAGGCTAAAATGAAGCCGCACAATTTCGCCTGGCGAGGCATATTTTTTTTCTTTTTATTAAGTCTGATGCTTAATAATGTAAGCCATTCGCAGGTGGTGATTAACGAGGTTTGCCCTCACAATGGCTCTGTGGTTGAGGACGAAGATGGCGATCAGTCCGATTGGTTCGACCTATATAATACTGCCTCTTCTGCTGTGTCGCTTTCGGGTTTTTCGGTTATGGATGCCACAGGATTGAAATGGTTTTTTCCGGATACAAGCATGGCTGCCAATGGTTATCTGCTGGTGTTTGCCTCAGGCAAAGATAGAAAAGCGCCTGCCCTGCATACTTCGTTTCAGCTTTCGAAAGACGGCGACAAGCTTACACTGATGGACGCTTCAGGCCATAAAACCGACGAAATTCAATTTCATCACCTGCAGTTAAACCATTCGACAGGCAGGTTTCCGGATGGCAATCAGGCCCCTCTACCCTTTTTTAAACAGCCCACTCCCGGAACTTCGAACAACGGCTGTGTTGCATATACAGGCTATGCCGACGACCCTGTTTTTTCGCTTCAGGGTGGCTTTTATCAGGGAAATCAATCGATTGCTCTGACGGTAACTCAACCGGCAAGCATCATAAGATATACCAGTAACGGAAGCATTCCGTCGGATACTTCCGAAATTTTTCAGTCGCCACTGCTGTTAACTGCCCCAAAAGTGATACGTGCGCGAAGTTTTAATATAGACACGCTGCTGCTTCCTTCGGAAATTATTACCAACACTTATATCCTCAATTATCTGCCGAAACTTCCGGTGATTTCTATCTCTACCAATCCCGAAAACCTCTGGGACTGGAATACGGGCATTTATGTGTTGGGGCTCAATGCCGATACGGCGTATCCTTTTCATGGGGCCAACTTTTGGCAGGATTGGGAGGTGCCTGCGCATATAGAATTTTATGAAACAAACCACAAACTTGCTTTTGCTCAGGATATAGGCTTATCGATCAACGGTGGCTCGGTGTCGCGCACCCGACCTCAGCAATCGTTTAGAATTACGGCAAGAAGCAAGTACGGAAAATCGGAAATGGAACATAGGTTTTTTGCCGACAGGCTCAACAATTCGTTTAAAATTATTGTGTTGAGAAACTCTTCGGGCGATTTTAATAAAACGCATTTCCGCGATGGTTCGTTGCATAAACTCATGATGAATCATGTGGATATAGATTTGCTTTGCTATCGTCCGTCGGTGATCTATCTGAATGGCGATTATTGGGGCATTCTGAACATTAGAGAAAAGTTTAGCAAATATTATCTTCAGGAAAACTATCATATTAACCCTGATAATGTGGATATTCTTGAAGAAGATTCGACCCTGATTCAGGGCAATTTTGATGCATTTCATGCCATGCACGATTTTGTTTGCAACAACGATATGCGCATTGCTGCCAATTTTGATTCGGCGGCTGCGATGATTGATATTAAAAGCTTTTGCGATTATTTTATTGCTGAAACCTGCCTCTCGAACATCGATTGGCCTTACAATAATTTGAAATATTGGAGGGAAAGATTGCCGGGCAAAAAATGGCGCTACATGATGTTTGATTTGGATATCTCGCTCGGAAATAATGGTTGGGCCAATGCCGACCTGGATTATCTGGGCAAAATTCTGGGGCCTTATGGCGACGATAACAAGCATGTGCAGTTGCTCAAAAGCCTTTTGAAAAACTATGGTTTCCGCAATTATTTTATCAATCGATATGCCGACCTGGTGAATACGCTTTTTTCTTCCAAATCGTTGATGAATAATACGCATGAGGTGATGGATAATCTGGTGGATGATATTCCGTATCATTTCAATCGGTGGGGCAACAATATGGAAGGCTGGTATCACGAAATCAATACAGCCGTGATTCCTTACATCAACGACAGGCCGGGGTATGCGCTGCAATATGTTCAGGATACTTTTCGTTTACAACAACAGGTGGAAGTGAATCTGGATGTGTGGCCTTCGGGAGGCGGAACGATACAAATCAACAGCATTCGACCCTTGCCGCTGCCATGGAATGGTATTTATTTTGATGGAGTACCTATCAGCATCACGGCTGTTCCCAATAAGGGTTTTGCTTTTGTGGAATGGCAATCGGACCACATAGGTTTGTCGAATCCAGGGCAGATTTCCCAAACGCTGAATGTGGATACTCTGAATCATTTTACTGCATTCTTCAGTGCGACAGGCAAGGCTGAGGCACTTTCGGTTTATCCCAATCCGGCCAATGAACAGTTGAGGGCAGGTTTTTTACTTCCCAAGG
Organism: uncultured Bacteroidales bacterium; assembly: GCA_964473775.1. Lineage (GTDB taxonomy): Bacteria > Bacteroidota > Bacteroidia > Bacteroidales > CAIWKO01 > CAIWKO01. Next base: position 3,862 of record CAYYQJ010000342.1, read on the forward strand.
CAGGCAGTGGCAGTCTGAGCATTTACAACTCCATAGGTCAGCTTATGAAAACCTTTGATTCGGAATTGGTATCAGGGCCTAATTTTATCAATCTGTCCACTGCCGACCTGGCAGAAGGACTGTATGTAGTTCAACTAAAAACATCCGAAACCGACCTTACGGCGCGACTTATTATTGCTCATTAATATGAAAAAACTCTTCACTCTTGTCATCAGTCTTCTGTTCTTTTTCTCCGTAAAAGGAATTGCCCAAACCAATCCCACACTGCTGACTGCCCTGCCCGGGGTGCTTACAGAATCGTCGGGCGTGGAAGTGAACAGCCCAAACAACATCTGGACACACAATGATAGTGGGGATAAAGCCTGTATTTATAATATTGATACACTGGGCAACCTACTGAGAACGCTGCACATGTCGTTTGATACAGCCATAGATTGCGAAGACATCACTCAGGACCAATACGGCAATTATTATATTGGAGATTTTGGCAATAACAACAGATCGGAAGAGCACACGTCTGAACTCCAGTCACCT
>CAYYQJ010000343.1:0-4385 GCA_964473775.1 uncultured Bacteroidales bacterium
AGTGTTTCTCTGTTTGATATCAATGGCCGCTTGGTGAAACTTTTGATGCAAACCAATGCTAAGGAAGGCAAAAACCTTTTATCTTTCAGTACCCAGCCTCTTAGTCAAGGAGTTTATTTGCTTACAGTGAAGGATGACAAGCAGATTTTTCTGACAAAGAAGATTGTGAAAGAATAGGTTCGTTTCTTGTGTTGATACATAAAATAAATGATAACCTAATTTTTCAACTAATACCCCTGTTATCCTGTATTACCCCCGACATCAATGTCGGGGGTAACTAAATTTTCCCCTTTTCAAGTAATTTTTACTTTTTATACCATATTATTTGGCGTTTTTTTTTCTTTTGCCATCATCAGAAAAAAAATTCATCAAATATATCCGCTATTAATAATCTGCCAAAATGTCAGTTTTTTAGGAAATATGTAATTACATTTTTAGCAAAAAATGTAGCTTACGGTATAATGTAAATTACCTTTTTGCCAAAAACAACTGTTTACAGCCAATATGTAATTACATATTGGGCAAAAGCTAAAGTTTACGGCAAATATGTAATTACATATTGAGCAAAAACTGTTGTTTTTATTAAAACTGTAATTACATTTTATGACAAAACTGCGTGTTTTGCCAAAACTGTAATTACCTTTTTGGCAAAAGCTAAATTTTCGTGCCAATATGTAATTACCTTTTTAGTGTAAATTGCATTTTACGGACAATATGTAATTACAGTTTTTAAGATGTCAGGAGTTTTCAGGCAATAGGTAATTACCTTTTTTAGTGCATTAGCATTTTTTTGTCAATAGGTAATTACCTTTTTAATGGATGCTGAAACTTCGTGCAAAAATGTAATTACATTTTTAATGAAAGTTGAAACGTGATTATGTTATGAAATCTTTGTTGTAAAATGAAAAATAATGAATCCCAGTACTTTTATTTGATTTGAATACTGATAACTTTACTTAAGTTTTTCTTTTTGCGTATAAACATCCCACAAAAGTAATACTGGGACACCCAATATCAAAACAACTTTGAAGTATTTACAGGCGATTCAGAAGGTTTTTTTGATTTTTTAAAAAGTGCGTAAAACAGGAAAATTATTATAATTTTTGCTGAGTCCGGAAGAATATTTGAACGAAAGCAGAGCCTTTGCCGAACATTGCTGCAATAAACATTATATCAGTCTAAAACCAAGGGGGTTATTGCCAGACAATTATCCATTGTTAAATACCTCAATTAAGTTAATCAGCCAAATAACTTTATCAGAGTATATTTTAATTGGGCCGATTAGGGAAGGTAAGAGATATGGTGGCTCCTTTGGTTGGGTTGTTGCGGATTTCTACAAGGCCGGCATGGGAATCCATTATGAGTTTTATCATGGCGAGGTTTAGTCCGGTGCTTTGATCTATATGTGGCTCGCCAGTTTCAAAGAATTTAAAAGGGTTGCTGATTATATTTTCGGGGACACCATTGCCATTGTCGATAAACTGGCAGATGGTGGTTTTGTTTTCAGTAAAAATTTTCACTATCACTTCGTCGTTGTAAGGCGAATATTTTATTGCATTATCGAGCAGGCGATCGAAGCAGATTTGGATTAATTTTAAATCGCCTGTGATTTTTTGTATTGTATTATCATATTGGCGCGTAATGGTGGTGCTTTTTGCCTGGATATTTTCCTGAATTCTATCGCATGTTGTGTTAAGAAGGTCGTCAGGGGAAATGTCCTGCAATATTATTTTGTATTTAGCGGCTTGCAATTCGGTGATGAGTAGGGCCTGATATGAAAAATCGGAAAGGCGTTTTGTGGATTGATCGAGATAGTTAATAAATACGAGTAATTCGGGCAACTTTATCTTGTTTTTAAGAAGTTCGGTGAAGCCTAAAATTCCATTGAGTGGGGTTCGGATTTCGTGGCTGATGAGGGCAAGAAATGTGCTTTTGGTTTTGTCGATTATAGACAAAGCTTCATTGGCTTCTTTCAGCGTTTTATTGGCTTGCTCTAGTTCGATGGTTCTTTCTTTTACTTTTTGTTCAAGAATGATGTTCTGATTTTCTATCTGCTGATGAAGATAGCGGGTTTCGAGTAGGTTGGTGATACGCAGGCGGACTTCTCTTAATTCGAAAGGTTTTGAAAGAAAATCTTTTGCGCCGCCTGATAGTGCCCGAAGTTTGGTTTCGGGGGTGATATCGGCTGTTAAAACCAATATTGGGAAGAAGGTATATCGTGAAATTTGAGAATGTAGTTCAGCCATTACTTCAAAACCATTGAGATGTGGCATCATTAAATCGAGAAGTAGCAAGTCGGGATTATAAGATTTGAATAAATTGGTTACTTGTCGGGGGTCGGTGGTGGATTTATAGAAATTAAATCCCGATGCATCGAGCAGGCCTTCGAGAATTTCGATATTCGATTGATTATCGTCGACTATAAGGATTTTTGCATTTTTCAGGGTTGAATCAATCATAATTTATTTTGGGGCGAAATTAGCTAAAATTTATAATTTAATGAATTGGTCGATGGTTTTTAAAAAATTTATCACATCAAGGGGTTTGGTAATATAAGCGATAGCGCCATTTTTCATCAATTTATCTATCTGGAAAGGCATAGAATCGGCACTTACGATAATTACGGGGATTGATTTGGTGAGTGTATCGGCTTTTAGTATTTGCAATACTTCAACACCTTCGATGTCGGGCAAATCGAGATCGAGGAGTATAATATCTGGTTTATATTTTTTTGCGAGTGTTGCGGTTTGTTTTCCGTAAGTAGAAGTAATCAGTTGGATTGATTTTCGATAATCTGAAATAATTTCTTGAACCAGTTCGATATTCGAGACATTGTCTTCGATGTATAAAATAGTTCCTGCTTTGCTTACTTCAGGCAATTTGGGAGTTGATTTTTTAATCGATTTTGTGGTGTCGGTTATAGTGTTTTCGGTAAGTGGTAGTTCTATCCAGAAAGTACTTCCAATGCCCACTTCGCTAAAAACACCTACGCAGCCTCCCATGGCTTCGGTAAGGTTTTTTACTAACATGAGGCCAAGGCCTGTGCCTTCAGTTTCGGTTTTGTCGGCTCCGATACGTTCGAAGGGTTGAAACAGTTTAGAGATATCTTCGCGCTTTATTCCAATTCCCTCATCGCTTATCGAAATCCGGACCATGGTTTTCCCCAAAGTATTGGCAGGCTGCAATTCGGTTTTAATGGTTACCGCACCATACTGATTATTGTATTTTATGGCGTTGTTGATTAAATTGAGCAATACCTGTTTTATACGTAGCCTATTGGCAAAAACAAATAAGTTGTTGGCGTTAGAATCAGCGAGGTTAAGTGTTACGTTTCTGTGATTTGCTGCAACCTGAACCACATCATTTACTTCATGTATAATCGCTGACAATAATATAGGCTCAGGAATGAGTGATTGACGTCCGGCTTCAATTCCGGCAATATCGAGTACTTCGTTAATTAAGTCGAGCAGGTGTTTGCCATTGTCCAGAATATGATTTACATTTTTTTTATGCGAAGGTTTTAGTTCGCCCATATCCATTAACTGAGCAAATCCAAGAATAGAGTTCATAGGAGTACGCAATTCGTGACTCATACGAGATAGGAATTCGCTTTTGGCTTTATTTGCATTGATGGCTTCATTTCTTGCATTTTTTATTTCCTGTTCAGCCATTTTGCGTTCGGTGATGTTTTCGAAAATATAAAATCGACCGAAATACTCATCGTTTTCGCCCCTTATCTGGGTAGTGAAACGACGTACAGTGCGGTTTTCGGTAAAGGCAATTTCATCTTCAACAACAATACGGTTTTCTTCGCTTTGCAAAGGTTTGCAGGATTCGGCAAAAGCCGGAATGTCGGCCAATACAGCAAGGCAATAGGGAATGATGTCGTTGTTTTTTAGTTCGCCACGCTGCATTTGGTCTTCAATAGCCTGAATTTCCCATATTTCGCAGAAACGATGGTTGAAGTATAAAATTTCGTCATTACGATTATCAACTACCAGAAAGCCCAATGGTGAAGAGTTGGACATTAATTCTAAAAAGGATTTATTCCATTGTAATTTTTCTTCTGCTTTTTTCCGTTCAGTAATGTCCTGATGAGTGCCCGACATCAAAATGGGCTTTCCTTCATGGTTCCACTCGTGTACTTTTCCGCGGTCTAAAACCCATATCCAATCGCCATTTTTATGTTTCATTCTCGATTCGAACGAATAATAATCAAGATCGCCATTAAGGTGCTTTTGTAATAATTCGTTAGCTGCATTTAAATCGTCGGGGTGTGTAAACTTTCTCCATGTTTCTTCACTTACTGGAGATATTTCATCTAAAGTATAGCCAAGCATAGATCGGAAGAGCACACGTCTGAACTCCAGTCACCTGAAGCTATC
>CAYYQJ010000344.1:0-4381 GCA_964473775.1 uncultured Bacteroidales bacterium
ATCACCACGGCTCTGAACACTCTTTCCCTACACGACGCTCTTCCGATCTACAAGAAACAACAATGCCATCCCAACAAATTTATACTTATTCCAAAGCAAACTGTAAACGCCCAATATAATCACCAGAAAAAAACCAAACGAGGGCAGATAAGTTCTATGTTCAAAAATGATATCGTCAATAGGTATAAAACTCGATTCAACCGACAATGTTAGAAAAAACCAAAAGATGCCAAACGATATCATTCGGTTTTTCTTAAACAAAAACACCGCCAACCCTAAGATGGCTATCAAAAATAAAAAACTTAGTAAGGTTCTTACTTCAAAAAAACTTGTTGAATACGGAAAATCATAATCCACGTTTTGCTGTATTGGCAAAAGCAACAGTTGCATATATTTTATTATCACACTAAATTGACTAAACAAATAACCACTCGAGGTGATAACATAACTATGAGCATCTGATGGAGGTATGATTCTAAAAATACTGGACGAATATCTATAAAATGCAAAAACTATAAAACCAATCAAACAACCGGCAAAGATTATAACACGGTAGTTTATGGCTTTAAACGACAATATTTTATGATTAAAAAAGAATATTTCTAATAATAAAATTCCAAAAGGCAATGTATATGCATTTTGCTTTGTAAACAAACCCAATACTGCAACTATAAACGAGCCTGCAAATAAAATATACTTGCTGATGTTGTTGTTCGTCAACCTCCCTTTCAAATATAAAGCCATCGACAGCAAATAAAACATACTCACCATAGATGCCAAGCGTTGAACTATATAAGTAACACTTTGCGTGGCTAATGGATGCGAAACAAAAAGCAATCCAACCAACAATGCCAATATATTTTTATGCTTAGTTATTTCCTTGCCTTTAAAATAGGGCGTAGCAAACATCAATAGGGTACACCATGCAATTACCGATGTAAACAAATGAACCAAAAGATTAAACAAATGATAACCCCAAACATTTAATTGACCATAATGATAATTAACAGCAAAAGACAAATATCCTATAAAACGACTGCCCCCATATTTCCAAATACCTTGAATATCCGAAAGATCCCTAATCTTAGTATTCTCTACAATACTATTGGTATCATCCAAATGAAAAGAGCAATTAAAAGAGTTAGAATAAATAATTACACCCAACAGCAGCATTATGCCTATACCCAGCCAATTAAAATATTTATTGTTTATCAAAGGCATATCCTTTGTCGCATCCTTCTTTAGGGGCACCTTCTGTTGATTTGTTTTTTTAACTTGTACTTTTTTCATAACAGAGTTATTGAATTGCAAAGTAACATATTTTTCTTTTAATGTAATGTTTTTTAATAAAATTCCAATAATAAAAAAAACTAAATAAATATCATTTCTTTGCCCAAAAGATTGAAATATTATCTGATAAATAAAAACTTATCGCTTTCACTTTTCAAATATCATCACACTGTTGTCCGGTTAAATTTTGCTTTCGAATAATGTCGTGCCTACAGCACTTTATCGTTATTCTTAATCGTTTGTTCTACCATACTTTCGTACCTACGGTACTTTTTGAAGCCTCGTGGAGGCGACATTATGGTAGAAAAAATTAACGCACAGAAAATCAAGCCCCATTAGGGGCGGCATTATAAAAGAATTGACAATGAAGTGTTTCAATGGACTTTCCCACTTTTTACCGGACAACAATGATATCACCACACCAATTATTTCACCACAAACACAATAGTAATATATCGTTCGAAACATTAGTAGAGAGGGGGTTCTGAAAATTAGATTTTTCGAGGCGAACAACCGAACAAAGTGAGCTCATGAGCACATTTGAAATAAAAATAGTTTGCGAATACCGTTTTTAAAAGCGGAGTTTACTAGGGTAATTGAGCATTTTAAAAATTGAAGGCAAGGATGAAAAGGCAATTTTTAGAACTCCTGTACGATATTTTCATAACGGCTGCATACAGTAATCCATATTTTTATTACTTTTGTTACCTTAAAATAAAAACACTAAATATTGGTTCATGCCAAAAAGGCATCTGTGAAAATTTATTAAAAAAATGGCGAAACATATTACATTTATTACTAAGAAAAATTTAAAAGAAAAATCTGTGAATCTGTGGCAATTTCCTGTTTTGTATTACTTCTCAGAGTGGACTCATACTTGTTTAACCTCAAACTAAAATAGTTTCACGATGAATACTTCACAAAAACCCCATCTCATCGAATTCCCCCGCATAGGCGAATCTGCTTTAGGCTATATATCGGTAGTAGAGAAGGAATTATTACCTTTTCAGGTAAATAGAATTTATTGGACCTACTTTACACCTGAAGATGTACATCGTGGCGGGCACTCTCATTATCACCTCGAACAAATTTTATTGGCAGTAGCAGGAAAAATCACCATTAAAACCGAACTGCAAAATGGAGAAAAAGCCGAATTTGTGTTAGACAAACCCAACATTGGCTTATTTATTCCCAAAATGTGTTGGCGCGAAATGCATTATACGCACAATGCCGTGCAAATATGTATTGCAAGCCTTGCTTATTCAGAAGACGATTATATTAGAGAATATAAGGCATTTAAAAATCACAAATAATGACTGAAGATTTGCAGGTTATAGAATTAAAAGAGGGAGATGGCCCATCATGGTGCAGCATTTTTAATACCTATTCTTTTTTTAATCTTCATAAAACTATAAATTCTTATTATTTCACCTTGATAAACACCCAATCGGTAGAATGCATAGGTGTCTGTCATTTCACAGAAATGGCTGACGGCGTTTTTAAAACACCGCATAGAGGCACTTTTGGTGGTTTTGAAATGCGGGAGTATTCAATTGAAACCATCATTTTTTTTGTAAGTCAGGTAGAGATGCTCTTGCAAAAAAAAGGTGCTAAACAAATTATTATCACCACACCTCCTTTTCATCATAACGAAACCTATTCGGTTTTTTTGTTTAATGTGTTATTGAACAGAGGCTACAGTATAGAAAATCATGAAATCAACTATGATATTCCGGTTGACGACAAAGATTTGGTAGCAAAAATGAATTATAATAATGTGAAACGTTATCGGAAATGTTTGCGCGAAGGTTTTACATTTGAACAGGTTTTTACCGAAAAAGAATTTAATGAAGTTTATGATATCATAGCTCTAAACAGAAAACATAAAGGAATTACAATTACCATGACTTTTGATCAAGTCCTTACTTCCCAAAAGCTTTTTCCCGATAATTACTATTTTTTTAAAGTAAGCCATAATAACATCAATGTAGCTTCAAGCATTTGCCTTAAACTAGACAACACTGTTTTTTATGTTTTTTATTGGGGCGATTTACCTGAATATAACCATTACAGTCCGATAAGTTATCTTGCTAAGGGGATTTATGATTTTGCTCAACAAAACAACTTCAAACTTTTAGATGCCGGAATTTCTACCGCTAACGGGCAAACGAATATTGGATTGATGAAATTTAAATCAAATTTGGGATTTACTGAATCTTTGAAACTATCATATAATAAACACTTATGATGAGAGATTTAATCGACTATCAGGAGCAATATAAAAATCAACCTTTCGAAAGATATCAGGTTTTCTTCCGAAAGAAGAAAATAATAGAAATCCTTCTCAAAACAAAGCATGATAATCTATTAGAAATCGGTTGTGGTCTGGATTCCATTTTTAATGATATAGATTCCTTTCAGAAATTATTTGTAATTGAGCCTTCTCAACTTTTTTGTAAAAAGGCAGTTTCTGATTTAATAGAGCATAAACAAAAAAAAAACATTACGGTTATAAATAAATTAATTGAAGAAAGCATTGACAAACTAAAATCCATAAATTTTGATTTTATTTTAATAAGTTGTTTATTGCACGAAGTATCAGACCCTAAAAATTTATTATCTTCAATTTATGCCATTACTCAACCCAACACCATCATTCATATTAACGTACCTAATGCAAAATCGTTTCATCGTTTGTTGGCGGTTGAAATGGGAATAATAGAAGATATTTTTCAAAAATCACAAAGCAATATACAATTCCAACAGCACACTGTATTTGACATGAATAGCTTAATAGATTTGGTTGAAACCAGTGGTTTTTATGTTGTGGATAGTGGTTCATATTCTTTTAAACCATTCACACATTTACAAATGGAGAATATGCTTCAAGCAAATTTGATTACTGAGGCTATGTTCGAAGGATTTTATAAAATGGAAAAATACCTACCTGATTTAGGTTCAGAAATATATTTAAACATAAAGCGTAAATAAAAACAACAAATAATCTTAAGGTCTAATTTTAATATGAACCCCATCCCCTTCCTTAATTTCGCCCCCAGATCGGAAGAGCGTCGTGTAGGGAAAGAGTGTT
>CAYYQJ010000345.1:0-4377 GCA_964473775.1 uncultured Bacteroidales bacterium
TGATAAAAAGAAAAATATCGCATTGGCTTTACCCTTATTGGAAAAAGCTATAGGCCTTGATTCAAAAAATCCTGAAATCTATTTAATATATGGTGACGCTTATATAGAAGGCAACGATGGCTCTAATGCCATTTCACAATACAAGATGGCTCAGGAGTTAAATCCTAAATCATCTTTAGCCAAATTGCGCCTGGGAAATTTATGGATTCGTGCCAAAAACTATCAGGAAGCCATTGGTTATTATAAAGAAGGAATTGATATCGACTCTACATTTGCCCCTGCTTATCTTGAGTTAGGCAAACTATATTCAAAGGCCAGTCAGTTGGATAAATCTTTGTATTATTTCAAGAAATACGATCAGATGTCCACCAATATTTCGGCCAAGATTAAATACGTGAACGTGTTGGTTGAATCAAAAAAATATGAAGATGCCATTGCAAAGCTAAACGAGATTTCGAAAACCGATACCAGCCGTAACGATTTGAACCGTGCTTATGCTTATTGTTATTTCGAAACTACCAAATACGACAAAGCGCTTGCCGCAATACAAAAATTCTTCAAAAACTCAACTCCTGAAAAGCTGAAAGTAACCGACTTTTCGTATAAGGGTAAGATTCTTTCGAAAAACAATAAAGACTCATTGGCTATTATTGATTTTAAAATTGCTTATGCAATGGACTCTTCAGATTATGATGTTTTATCTGATATTGCAGGTTCGTACAATAAAATGAAAAAGTATCGCGATGCAGCTTATTATTATGAAAAGAAACTTGCTAAACCAGCCGAGAGACCCAGATATGCTGATAACTATAAGTTGGGAGTGGTTTATTTTAATTTAGGACAGAACGAAAAAAATATCATGCTTTGGAAAAAAGCCGATTCGAGTTTCAGGATTATAACCGATGGGAAGCCCGATTTTCAGAGTGGGAAGAGTTTTTACTATCGTGCTATTATAAATTCTATGGTGGATACTTTGGCAAACACTATGGAAGCCAAACCATTTTTCGAAAAGTATGTTACCTTTGGAGTGGCCGATACTGTGAAAAACAGAGCCGAACTGATATCATGTTACGATTATCTTGCTTACAATTATTTAAAGAACAAAGAATATTGCTATGCAATCATATACTGGCAAAAGATGGTCAATCTTGATAATAAAAATACTAAAGCTATAGGTTTAATAAAAGAAACTAAAAGTAAATACCCTTGTACTGAAGCTATTTTGAAAGGGAATGTATTGAATGTAAAAATAGGAATGACGAAGCAAGAAGTCATTAATTTTTTGGGGGAACCAGAAACAATAAGCAAAACAACAACTAATAAAGGCATCACAGAATTGTTATTTTATAATGGTTTAAGAGTTTCAATCAATATTAATGAAGACGGCAAAGTTGACTATATTAATGATATAAAATAAAACTGTTCCTTCAATGATTACATGAAAGGCTGTCGGTTTTCGGCAGCCTTTTTTTTTAGAAAATTCTATTATTAGCTATTTTGTTGAGTAGGTTGATTGAGTTGATTTGGAAATAGAGTTGAATGTGTGATTGTCTGATTGGGTTTGAGTATCGAAAATAAATTAAAATGTGTTTGATTTTCAGACAATAGCTTCACAAAGCTTCATTAAATGATTGAAAAATCAGACTGATTACATAGCAAAACTGACAAACTGACAGTGAAACCGGACACACTGATTAGCAAACCGGACACATTGATTGGCATTCCAGCCCTATTGATAGGCATTCCAACACTACTGATAGGCATTCCAACCCCATTGATAGGCATTCCAAAACTATTGATTGACATTCCAGCACCATTGATTGGCATACCAGACCAACTGATAGGCATACCAACACTATTGATAGGCGTTCCAACCCAACTGATAGGCATACCAAAGCTATTGATTGGCAAACCGGAGCCTCTCCCACTGTCATAATTATCAAACCATAAATCATCTCATTACCAGCAGCATGATTTTATAATGTATAATTTGCACACCTTCTCCAACTACTCACATATCGTCTCAGCTTACTCTCTTATCGTCTCAGCTTACTCAAATGTCGTCTCAGGCTACTCTCATAGCGTCTCAGCTTACTCAAATGTCGTCTCAGCCTACTCTCATACCGTCTCAGCTTACTCAAAGGTCGTCTCAGCCTACTTTCATACCGTCTCAGCTTATTCAAAAGTCGTCTCCGGCTACTCAAATGTCGTCTCAGCTTACTCAATGATCGTCTCAGCCTAATTCGATGCCATTTTGTCATAATTCATCATGCTCTGCAATAATAAAAGAGTTTTTTTCAAAAAAATAATCCATGGAAATTTATTGAAAGTTATACCCTCCTTAGGAGACAAATTCTACATTGATTCTAATATGGTTTTTGCACAATCGTTATATCATTTTAGCATTCACCTAATACTATCATTATCATCAATAATATAAAACTCCTCAACCTTAATATTATAGAAAATATCACTAATACTTTACCTTATTACCTTTTTTCTTAAAAATCTTTTGCATAATTGAATCATTGCCAGCTATTGTTTGGTGGGAAGATGTTGAAAAAAGTTGAAATTTGATTATCTTTGCAATTAAAAATTCGAGTATTATGTTTACAACAATTAAAGGAACATTTGACCATGGGCAAATTATTTTAAATGAAGCCCCCCCTGTAGATTCAAAAACTGAAGTAATTATTACCTTCCTTGTTGAAGAGCCTTTGACTTCGGGTAAACAAAAAAGAATTCCCGGCTCTTTGAAAGGCAAAGTGGCAATACCTGACGATTTCAATGAACCCTTGAATGATTTTAAAGATTACATGTGATGACAGGGAAAACCTATCTTTTAGATACTCACTGTCTGCTATGGTTTCAAGAAAATAATCAAAAAATACCTAAGCGGGTGATGCGTGAAATCCAAAACCCTAATAATGTTGTACTTTTTTTTGGCAGTAGTAATTTAATTTAGTGTATTTTTTGCTACTTCCCTTGCTATCTATAACGTTCATTCAATTTACCAATAAAAAAATTTATTTCAATTTCTCATTTAATTGTACCTTTGCATTACAACAAGAAAACACCTTATGTCATGATTCATATTGAAATTGATTCGAGCAACATACAAGCTCTTAAATTGCTTGAATATCTCCGTTTATTGCCCTTTGTTCGTATTATTGAAGATGAAGAACCCGTTCCAAACAAAGAAACTTTAAAAGCCCTGGATGATGCACACAAGGGAAAAGGCACTGTTGCCAACAATTTTGATGAATTAATGAAGTTTCTAAACGACTGAAATATGTTCAGACTTGTTGTTACCAGCAAATTTAATAAGGATTTTTAAAAAATTAAAAGCAGTAATCGCAATCCTGAAATTATACAAGAGGCATTTAAAATTCTGATTGAATCAGGGACTCTTCCTGAAGATAAATACAAAACCCATCCTTTAAAAGGAAAATACAAAGGAGATTTTGAAGCTCATTTAGAACCCGACTGGTTAATTATTTGGCATGTAAAAGAGAATGAGATTTACCTTGTCCATACCGGTTCGCACGCTGAATTGTTTCGCTAAATCCTGTGTCCTTAGATAATTCCATTTGTAGTAAGGCGCATTTTTGGAGAAGATTCTACCTGTGTCTTTTTTATCCTTTTTTACCCCCTCTTCTCGCAAAATAAAATTTCATCAATAAATTATTTCGCACCAAAATCACCAAAGCAAGTTTTCTGTGTATTAATTATTAAATTTGCAGTAGCATTGCTTAAACCGATGTAAAATAAGTTTTTTTTTGTAAATCATCATCATCTTATAATATCTATTGTATGGAAAATTTGAAACCCAATGCCAAAAGGTCGTTTACAGCCATGACACTGATTTGGATAATGCTTGCACTAGAATTTCTTAATCTGATTTCGGATGGTTTACAATATCTGTTATTAAATGATGCCGCTAACGGGGTGCATATTACTTATGAAACCGCTAATGCAAACGATATTAGGCAGCGCATACTGGCCATTGTTTTTTTGATGGCCTATCTTATTTCGGGCATCACGTTTATTATGTGGTTTCGACGGGCGTATTATAATCTTCATACCAGGGTAGAACATTTGAATTATACCGAAGGCTGGGCTTCGGGCGGATGGTTTGTGCCTTTTGTTAATTTATACAGGCCGTATCAGATAATGAGTGAAATGTATCGTGAAACCGATTTTTTGCTTACAAACCGATGCGAGCAATACAAAAACAAAATTTCGACCGCTTATGTTGGTTGGTGGTGGGGTTTATGGATTACTTCGGGTGTGGTGGGACAAATTTCGTTCCGCGTTTCTATACATTCTGATAGATCGGAAGAGCACACGTCTGAACTCCAGTCACCTGAAGCTATC
>CAYYQJ010000346.1:0-4376 GCA_964473775.1 uncultured Bacteroidales bacterium
AGATAGCTTCAGGTGACTGGAGTTCAGACGTGTGCTCTTCCGATCTTACATGCTATATCATGTCGCCCCTGCCTGCCGCCATTGGTGTCACCACCAGATTATTCGCAAACCCAACCGATGCCACAGCATTCAGCAATGCAATTTCATCAGCCCCAACACAAAAATGCAAATCACCTACTACCATCCGTCCAAACAAATCCACACCTCCCTGCCACAGCGAAGTATCTTCAGTAGTATCAATATTCCCCTGCAAAAAACGACTATGCCCGCTTTGCATCGGCGGCAATATTACATGCCCTCTGTGCGTTGCAGCCGCTTGTATCGCATTCAATGGATTTTCTAATTTAAACGTGTATTTCATGCTACCATATTGTTTGCATCATTAAGCGCAAGGTTTAAACCCGTTTTCAACTCCTTTATAAATTCATCAATACTCTGTGAACCCGTATTCTGAACAGTGCCTATCTTCAAACCTGCTTCCATCGTAATATAAACATTCTTTACCGATGCCTTGCCGGATACATCGTTAATTTTATCTTGGGGATTATCTAAGGTCTTTTTATTCTTATTATCAGAACTATTATCAGTGTTTGGTTGATAGTTACTCCCAAAGACAAACGCATCATTTTTAGGAGCATTATCGTACAATTTATTACCTGTTGTGAGCATACTCATTACAGCACCGCCTGAATACCCTTTGATTTTTTCGTAAATTTCAAAACTCTTTAATGCCACTTGTTGCCCTGTTTGTAATAAAGAAATTTCATTATTAATTTGCTCTTCAAGTGCTCTTTTTCTTGCTTCATTACCACCAGTATCACCCGTAAAAATATTGCTCAAGAAGCCTTTGACACCTCTATTTTGATTAACCTCCAATTCTGCAGCTGGTGTATTTTGTACGTTTAATAAGTCTTGTTTCTTTTTTACAATCTGATTAAAATAAGCTTCTTTATTTGCCTTTTCTTCTAACTTACTAATATAATCATCTAAGGCTCCTGAAGCTTTTTGTGTTAATATTGTTTCAGTATTAAAATTTTCAAAATAATCCGGTGCAAGGTCTTGTAATTTTTTAAGCGCCTCTACTCTATCGTTATATGAGGAGTTAAGGTCTGTTGCATTCTTGAATAACTGTTTTGCTTCTTCAGCTTGTTTATTGAATTCCTGATAAATTCCTGCTTGCGATTCTTTTAAATTCTTCATTGCAATTGAAGAACTCATAGTTGCTGTTGTAAGTTCCTTAAATTTATAGGTCAATGCTATTATTGCACCTATTGCAAAAACTGCGGGAATCGCCCTCATAGCAGTTGATAACACCTGTGCCGAAATGGTAGTTGCTTGCATAGCTCCTTGAGTAGCTCTTAATCCTTTTATGTAATTCCACAAGTCAACTACGTGCGTTTTAACAGCCTTGCCTAAAAACAGAAATGAATCCTTCATAATCTTCAATCCCGGCAACATCACAAATATCCCCGAAGTACTTTGCGTTATAGTCTCAATCCACGGCAACATGCTTCCTGTAGCATTAAAAACACTGATTTTATAATCATCCATCTGTGCCTTTATCTTCGACATCGCAAATTGATAAGTCTGTGTTCTTATTGCTGCCTGATCATAAGCCACATTGGTTCTTGTAACCTTTTGGGTCATCTCGTCCACAGCTGCCGAATTGGCAATCAGCAACTGAGCCGCATTCACATTCTCCATGCCAAAAGTCTTGGTCAGCCATGCCATGTCATTCAGTTTGGGTTTCAATGTGTCCAGCGCACCTGCCAGTCCTTGCGTTTTCAAATCCACTCCCGGTATACCCTCAGTTTGCAGTTTCAATAGTATATTCCTCAGATAGGTTCCTGCCTGTTCACCTTTTATCATGCTTTGGCTCATTACCTCAATGGCTCCTGTGGCTCCCTCGATAGTTATACCGGCCATTGCTGCTGTCGTACCCGAAACTTTTAACGAGGCCCCTAAATCAGCTATTTCTGCAGCTCCGTATTTGGCTCCTGCACCCAACACATTGGTCACCCTCTTTGCCTCAGTCGCCGCATATCCAAACTGATTAATCGCTCCCGACATCACATTGGCTGCCGTAGCCATATCAATGCCCGATGCCTGACTCAGGGTAACAGTGTTTTTCTGCAAGTCCTGAAGGCCCTGTATACCTATTTTAGTATAGTCAATATTACTTGCCAGCAGTTTATAAGCCTCAGCGGCTGCCGATGCTCCCAGTCCCGATTCCTTTCCAATCTTTCGGGATGATTCTGCTATGATGTCCAGGTTATTTCCGGTCAGCCCTGTGATGGCGCTCAGGTCGGCAATCTGCTGCTGAAAATCCGCGCCCGGTGCAGCAAAGTCTTTCACCGATTGATTGAATCTTTGCATGCCCTCCGACAACTGATTCATGAAAAAGAACTTTTTGCCTACATCGTCTATATAGTTACTCAGTTGCCCTATGCCACTTTTAAAACCACCCATAGCCTCTTCAATCTTCTTCACTCCAGAAGTGATCTGATCAAAAAGTTCAAATTTTATTTCGACGGTTGGGTTACTCATTTTCTTTTTCTTTTTTTAACTTTAAGTACTTTAGCGCACTTTAAATACTTTAGGCACTTTTGACCAATGACTAATGACCAATGACCAATGCCTCTTCCTACTGTTTTCCAAACAACCGGCTCTGTGCACTCAGCACCGCCAGTTCCTGGAACTTGTTTTGCCGGTCTTCTAAAAATTTGGCTTCGGCTGCCAATTGCCCAAACTGTTCCTCACTCAGTTGGTAAGGGTCTGTTTGAAAATAATACCTGATAAGTACCGCATGTTTCATCAATTCGGCTCCCGCTCCTTCAGGTACGGAGTGGGATTCTATAAGTTTTTTACTTCAGTCTCGTGCATTTCAAAGAGTCCGTTCAACCTTATAATAACGCTCATCTTTAGTTCGTCGTCATTCTGCAATTCGGGGTCAATTTGCAGTTTGCAGTTATCAAACAACACCTCCCCCGATTTTATCGGTTCAGTATCTGAATATTTACCGGCAGCAGCTATAATCATCAAATTCGGTTTCCTGAAGTAACCATAATACTCCTTGGTTTCAAACTCCGGACTTCCATCTTCCGGCTTCTGACTTCCGTCTTCCGACTTCTGTCTTCCAACTTCCAACTTCTTCCTAACAGTAATGAGCGAAACGCCCTTATAAAGGCGTTTCCACTCATCAATCATCTCCTGGGTAACACCCAGAGGCATTGGTTTTACTTCCATTTTATGTCTCCTATAAAAAGTTCAATTTGAGTCGAAAAACTGGTATCTCCCTGTTTAGAGTCTATACCATTGTCTTTAAATTTGCAATAAAGCAGCTTATGCGTACTAAACACAGTCCCGCCTTCAGGCAGTATGGTCACAATTATTGGAAACGGAGGATAATCCTGCAATCTTCCGGAAGGTATTGCATTCACCAGACTGTCCACTTCTTCTTTCAAAAGTGTGACATTACCAGTGAAGGTAACATTCCCGTGGCCCATTCCAATAGGTTTTTTACCTGCGCCGTATATGGGTTCTATTACCTGTGTTTCTTTATAATTTATAGCAATGAATCCTGCAACAGGTGTCCCGGATACATTCAGATTGATATCGGAAAATCCGTAGACATTTCCGTTTATCATTGGTGGAAAATTTGGCATCTTATTACTTTTTAAAATTTACAATTTCAGTTTAAAACCTATTTTAACTTTAATCTTCCTTGCCACTCCAACAGGTACTGCACCAATGTTTATTTGCAGCTCCGATGTGGTCAGCACATTCTGATCAGCAGGAATAGTAACAGAAACACCACTCAACTCCTTACTTCTTTCCATCACTGCCAGTGGCTCATTGGCAATGGCTTCAAAGTAAGCAATGGTATCAGGGTCTAACTTGCCTGAAGATGGATCAACATACAAAGGCGCACTGAGCTCAGGCAATAATGCCCTTCTCACTTCCCGCTCCATTTTATCCATTGTCCTGTTATTCTCAATAGTAGCGTAGTCACTGTCAGAGGCTACAGCACAGAAACTATCGTTCAAATAAGTAGCATCTTTGCCAACATGGTTAATCAAAAAGATATAACCTTTGTTATTGATATCATCAACATTCGCGAAGGTCAGCGCACCTATGGCATCTCCATTAGCAAGGCATGGTACTGAGAGTTCCACTACATCATCCATTCTGAACTTTTTCACATAAGCAATGCTTTCATGCACCGAAGCCTTGGCAACAGCACCCATAACAGCACCTATGCAGCTAATAGATTTCCCTGAAGAAGCATATAGTGCTGCACCCACACCGCTACCATCCTGACCCAGTACAACAGAAACCCTCGGACATTCTAACTCTCTCAAATCTTCAAGTCCGTT
>CAYYQJ010000347.1:0-4366 GCA_964473775.1 uncultured Bacteroidales bacterium
CTGTAGTAAGCGGTGGTGTTGGCAAACAATTTAGAATTGAAAATATGATTCCACCGGAAAGTGCCGAGGATGTTATTCCATGAAAGGCCGAAAGTGTTTACAGATGATTGGGTCAGGCGGCTGTAGTTGTCTTGGCCTGCAAAGAAAGATAGGTAGAGGCGGTTGTTATCATTCAGTTTAAAATTGATTTTGGCATTTACATCAAAGAAATTCAGTTTTATTTTTTTGTTGGATTTTTGGAGGTAGGTTAACCAAAAAATGGTGGAAGTGCGGGCAGAAACAAAAAATGAGCATTTATCCTTTTTTATGGGAGCTTCCAAAGACAGGTAGGAAGTGTAAGGGCCGACGCTTCCGCCAAATCCAAACTTTTTCATATTGCCTTCTTTGATTTTGATATCAATTACAGACGAAAGCCTGCCACCATAGCGGGCGGGGAAATCGCCTTTATACACTTCGGCATCGTTGATGGCATCGGGTGCGAGGGCAGAGAAAAACCCGAACAAATGACAGGGGTTGTAAATGGGTGCCTCATCAACCAATATCAGGTTTTGGTCGCTGTTGCCTCCGCGCACATAAAACAGGGCGGAACCATCGCCGTAGGTTTTTATACCTGGAACGGATTGTAAGGATTTTATGATATCGACATCGCCTACAAAACCGGGCAGTTGAGCCAGTTCTTTTGGGGATAATTTTATGCTGTTCATGGGCAAAACCATCATGGTTTGGGGATTGGAAACGGAGGTTATTTCTACCGGTTTGATTTCGGTTTTGGCAAATTCGAGTTCTTTTGAAATCTTTAGATTTTCTTTTAAAACAATGTCGTCGGTAATGCTTTTATAGCCAATAAACGAGAACCTGAGGCTGTAGTTGCCCGCTGGCATGGTGAGGGAATAATAGCCGTATTCGTTGGCAGAGGTTCCCATATTGGTGCCATTGGCATAAACATTGGAGCCGATTAGCACTTCGCCTGTTAATGCATCTTTCAGATAACCACTGATGGTGTATTTTTTTACTTCGGGTTTGTTTTGTTTGAGGGTGGTTTGTTCGGGATTTTTTTTAATGAGTTTAAGCACCACCTGATTTTCGACAATCATGTATTCGATGCCATTGTTGACAAGCAATTCGTCGAGAATAAAACGGACGGATTTATGAGCAGCTTTTATACTAACTGTTTTGTCGATAGGAATAATCTGAGAGCTGTAAGAAAAATTTATCTGAGACAGTTGCCCGATTTGATTGATTACTTCGCCAAGTGGTTTATCTTTTACTTTAAGGCTGATCTTTTGGTCAAGATTTTGGGCTGTAGCAGTAATAGTGGCAATAATACCAATGGCGAAAATCAGAAAACGAAATATTTTATGCCAATAATTCACTGATAAATTTACAATTGCTAATTACTTTTTTGAATTAAGAATTAATAATGAATAATTAATAATGTTTAACTATTCCCTATTCCCTTTTATCTATTCCTCCTCCCTATCACAAAGGTATCACCTTTTTTAGTAATATTCACATCAAGTGTGGCTTTAATTACATTCAACACGGAATTTAATTCCTGATGGTCGAAGGTGGCAGTCATTTTATAATCGGCAATATCGGCCTGAGAAATGGTAATATTGGTATGATACACCTTGTTCAACTGCTGAACAATATTGCTGAGCGGCTGGTCGTTGAAAACAATTTTTTTGGTTTTCCATGCCAAATAATTTTCATCGGCATTAATGGTTTTGGTTAATTGCTGTTCGGTTTTTGGAACTTCAATTCTTTCGCCCGGTGCCAAAATGATTTTATTTTCCGGTTTATCCGCATAATAAACAGCCACCTTGCCCGAAGTAAGTACCACTTCTACGTTTCCTGAAGCATTTTTTGTGTTTACATAAAAAGATGTACCCAACACTTCAATGCAAACATTGCCTGAGGTAATTAAAAACGGGTGGGCTTCATCGTGTTTCACTTCAAAACAGGCTTCACCATCGAGGGTCATTTTTCGTTTGTCGTTTGCAAAATGAGAAGGGTAGGAGATAGTAGCGCCACTATTTAGCGTAATATGGCTTCCATCTGATAAAGTGGTTTCCAGAGAGGTATTGCTTGCCGTCAACACCTGTTGTGTTGTTTTGTTTAAATAAGAATAAAACCATACCGACGACAACGCCACTAGTATAAATATGGCTGCAATGCGTGCATATAAGGTAAATTTTAAATTCTTGACCGGGGTTTTATTGATAAAATCTGATTCAATTTCATCAAAACTTCTCAGTTTTTTTGTTTCAGAAAATTGAAGCCATTCTTTATTCACATCAACAGATTTTTCAACAGCATCCTGTTCGAGCAACTGCCAGGTGTTGGCATAATCTTCAAATATCTTTTTGTTTTCGGGAGACGACGACATGATACCCGAAAGAATTTGTATTTCTTCCGAGTTTAATTCTCCTGAAAAATAACTTGTTATAAGGTCGATATAATATAATTGATCTGTTTCCATTTTTATGCTGCACTATTAATACACATGATTTGGTTTTTACCCTTAGCCATTTTATTTTTATTTCATGAAATACATCATCAGCAACACAACTGGCAAATATTCTGCCATGCGAATGCGCATGTGTTGTAAAGCTTTCGACATTTGCGATTCAACTGTTTTTACCGAAATCTGAAGTTTGTCGGCAATTTCCTGATATTTCAAATGCTCATAACGATTCATCATAAACACCTGTCGGCATTTTTCGGGAAGTTCGGCCACAGCCTCTTCTATTTTTTTGTGGATGTCTTTTACCACGAGGCTGTCGGATAATTCTTCACCTCCGGCGGTCATCAGTTGTTCTGTAATCAGCAAATCTTTATCAAACTTTTTAGAATCGCGCAAATAATTCAGGCATTTGTTTTGAACCGAAGTACTCAGGTAAGGCTTCAAAGGTTTAGTAACATCAATGCTGTCGCGTTTCAGCCACATGGCCAAAAACGAATCCTGAACTATCTCTTTAGCCATATCAATATCCTTCACATAACGCTGCGCCAAAAAGCACAAGGGTTTGAAATGCTCTTTAAAAAGCGCTTCAAAATCGGTTTCTGTTAAGGATTGAATTTGGGAGTTGGGCATTGGGTGTTTGGTTGATTAAGTTGATTAAGTTAATTAGGTTTATTAAGTTTATTAAGTATTCGGTTATTCTGTAGTGCAACAATATAACAATTTAGCAATCCTACAATTTAATCATAAACTATTTCCTCCACGATTCCACCGCATTATACCAGGCATCTTTAAACTCTATGCCGCGGTCTAGAGAATAATCATTGTCCGAAAATCGGTCGGGAGTTTTGCTGAACACCATCATGATTGAGGTCATGGTTTTGTCTTCGCCATAATACCAGGTTTCGTTGGTGGCCGACCTATATACTTTAAATGGCGGTCCTAAAATAATATAAATCATTCCGCGGTCGGTTTTCCAGCCTTCCTTATACGAGGTGAAAAGCAGATTGGCTTTTTGCACACGGTTGTAAAATATTTTTATGAGTTCTTTGGCGCGGTTTGGGTCGCCGGTTCGGTCTATCCAAAAATTATCAATGGCCGCCCTGCTGCTTTTTGATTCAATCAGGTCTTTGAATTCCTGCCTGGTGGTGATGTATTGCAGGGGTTGCAACATCTGCACGGCCGAAGTTACCAAAGGAAAATTGTTGTAAAATCTATACACCGTAAATCCCTCTTTTTGTCCGGTATCCGACTGAAATAAATAAATTCCCGATGCATTTAAGCTGAGTTTTTCGGTAATGCCTTGTTGCAAATCAATCGTAAACAAACTATCCCTGTTCATTTGCATAGGTGTCTCTAAAACCAACTGATAGGGAGGTTCGGCCAGCGGAAAATCCTGTTTAAAGTAACTCACAAACAGCTTTTCGGTTTTCTTTTGGTTGGTCGCGATTTTAAAAAATTGATTTTTATTTACAAAGTTATCAATCAGCGGCTGCTTGTTTTCGTCGGTTATCACAAAATTGTTGCGGTTAAACTCGTTGCTTTTATCAATATTCACAAAGCCATTGATGGCCACATTTTTATTCAAATCCGTAAATTCATACGCCAGGGTATATTTTGAAGCTTTCAAAAGGTTGATTGAAAAACTATCGGTGATGATTCTGGGCATATTAAAATCAGTAGAATCCACATATTGCAGGGTGGCCGAATCAACCAAAACCTTGGGCTGACTGTTGTCGTAAACCTCATATTTCATCTGATATTTTGCAAAAAAATAATCCTTCTTCTTGTGTTTGATAAACAGCAAAGCCGAGGTGTTGAATTTATAAAACACCTGAACCTGAAGTTCCGATTGGAGATCGGAAGAGCGTCGTGTAGGGAAAGAGTGTTCAGAGCCGTGTA
>CAYYQJ010000348.1:0-4361 GCA_964473775.1 uncultured Bacteroidales bacterium
ACACGGCTCTGAACACTCTTTCCCTACACGACGCTCTTCCGATCTGCAAAAGATGCTTACAATGCATTGGTTTCAACATTTCCGGCAACAACTTATGAAAAGGATGCCAAATCAATGTTGAAAACAATTGAAAAGGAGATTCAGAAAATGAATGATAAGTCTTCAAAGAATAATACAATAGACAAAGCTAAGAATAATACAAAACAAAAAAGTTAATATGGACTATAAAAAAATTAAAACAGGTAATCTTGCTGTTACCAGAAATATAAGTGATTTCAGAAAAGAAAATGTAAACATCTACGAAACTCTTGTGATTTTATCTAACAGAGCAAACAAAATTGCCACTGAATTAAAAGAAGAATTGAATTCTAAAATTGAAGAGTTTGGAACTACTTCTGATAATCTGGAAGAAATATTCGAAAACCGCGAACAAATTGAAATAGCAAAATATTACGAACGTCTGCCAAAACCTACTCTTATTGCTATTCACGAATATTTGAACAAGAAATTGTATTACCGCAATCCGGTAACTGAAACCACTTCCGAAGTGTAAAACTCTGATGCTTCTGAAAGGTAAAAAAATATTGCTTGGTGTTACGGGAAGTATTGCAGCATATAAAATACCTTTCCTGATAAGGCTATTGATAAAAGAAGGTGCAGAAGTACAGGTTATTGTAACTCCTTCTGCAAAAGATTTTGTCACACCCTTAACGCTTTCTACATTATCAAAAAACTCCGTTTTATGTGAGGGTTTCTCGCAATCGAATGGAAAATGGAACAGCCATATCGAATTGGGCAATTGGGCTGATTTGTTTTTAATTGCCCCTGCAACAGCAAATACTTTGGCGAAAATGGTCAACGGACTTGCTGATAATCTTTTGGTAGCGACTTATATGGCAGCCAAATGTCCGGTGTTTTTTGCGCCGGCAATGGATTTGGATATGTTTATACATCCAGCCACGCAAAGAAATGTCGAAATATTATGCAGTTATCAGAACAAACTCATTGCTCCCCAGGAAGGAGAATTGGCAAGTGGTTTAATTGGTGCGGGTAGGATGGAAGAGCCTGAAAAAATCATTGCAATACTTTCAGATTTTTTTAAAGAAAAACTGGATTTCTCTAATAAAAGAGTGCTGGTTACTGCGGGCCCTACTTACGAAAATATTGACCCTGTTAGATTTATTGGTAATCATTCTTCAGGCTTAATGGGTTTCGAAATTGCCAAAGAATTTGCAGAACGGGGTGCTATGGTTACATTAATTACTGGTCCGGTTAATATCTCTGTTGAGCATTCAGGTATTCAGCGAATTGATATTGTGTCAGCAAATCAAATGTACGAACAATGTTTGTTTCATTATAAATCTGCTGATATCACAGTAATGGCTGCCGCTGTTGCAGATTATACACCTGAATATCCCGAATCGAAAAAGATTAAAAAGAGATCAAGTGAAATTAATCTTTTGCTTGTTAAAACCCCCGACATACTTAAAAAACTAGGTGCACTAAAAAAGAAAAATCAAATATTAGTTGGTTTTGCTTTAGAGACTGACAACGAAGTTGAAAACGCAATAAAAAAACTACAACAAAAAAATCTTGACCTTATTGTTCTGAATTCATTAAATGACAAAGGGGCAGGATTTAAATCAAAAGACAATAAGATTACGATCATATCAAATAAATCGGAACAAAAAACCTTTGCACTCAAGCATAAAAGTGAAGTTGCTAAAGATATTGCAAACGAAATATTTGAACTTATCAAAACCAGCTTATGAAAAAATTAGGATTAGCTTTATTACTTGTTTTAATAACAATAGTATCCAATGCTCAGGAGTTAAATTGCACTGTTACTGTTAACGCACAACAGATAAATGGTAGCGACAAAACCATTTATGAAGATTTGCAAACAGCAATTCGGGAGTTTTTGTTTAACCGCAAATGGACTAATTATACCTATAAAACCGAAGAAAAAATAGAGTGTAATTTCTTTATCAATATCACAGAACGTGTTTCTGATGTTGACTTTAAGGGAACCATTCAAATTCAGTCGCGACGTCCTATTTTTAATTCATCGTATAATTCACCCATGTTAAACCTGATTGACAAGGAATTTACTTTTAAGTATATACAAAAGCAAACCCTGGAATATGATGATAATAATTTCTATTCAAATCTAACAGCAGTATTGGCTTACTATGCCTATGTAATTATTGGAGTTGATTTTGATTCTTACACATTAAAAGGTGGTAGCGAGTATTATACCAAAGCACAAAACATTGTGAATATGGCTCAAAATGCTGCAGATAGGGGTTGGAAATCTTTTGAAACAAAAAAGAACAGATATTGGTTGGTCGAAAATTTATTAAACGATTCTTATGGTGGCGGATTTCGCGAATGCCTTTATTATTACCATCTGAAAGGTTTGGATATGATGAAAGACGATTTGTCGTTAGGCAGAAATGCAATTACAACCGGTTTGGAAAAAATGCAATATGTTGTTAAGCAAACTCCTGGTTTGTATTTTACAACTGTTTTTATGGATTCGAAGCGTGACGAGATAATTAATATTTATTCAGCTTCGCCCGCTTCCGACAGACCACGTGTGGTTAATATTTTAAAAGATATTGATCCCGCGCATTCCAACGACTTCAATACAAAGATTCTGAACGCAAAATAATTTCCTGTAACATGCTTACAAATCTGTCAATCAGTAATTATGCATTAATTGACAAACTTGAAATTGATTTCGGTGCAGGATTTACTACCATTACGGGCGAAACAGGGGCAGGGAAATCAATTATTCTTGATGCACTTTCGCTGATTACCGGGCAACGTGCGGATTCGCAGGTATTGAAAAATAAAACACAAAAATGTATTATTGAGGGAACTTTCAATGTCAGGAATTATCAGTTAGGCAGCTTTTTCGAAAAATATGCTCTTGATAATGATGAAGTTGTTTTGTTGCGTCGCGAAATTAATCCTGAAGGAAAATCACGAGCCTTTATCAATGATACTCCCGTTACCTTGTCGCAGATGAAAGAGCTGGGTGATAAGCTAATCGATATTCACTCTCAGCATAATACCCTGCTGATAAACGAAACTGATTTTCAGTTGTTCGTAATAGATAATTATGCCGATATTTATTCTGAGGTTAATCACTTCAGGAATCAGTTGGCGGAGTTAAAAGAACTAAAAAAAGAACTGTCTATCAAAGCAGATCAGGAAAGGAAAGCTCAAACCGAAGCTGATTATTTTAATTTTCTTTTTACGGAGTTAGAACAGGCCAACCTCGCAGAATCCGAACAAATTGAACTTGAAAAAGAGCTTGAAATACTCAATCATATCGAACAGATTAAAACCGTGCTTACCAAGTCTTTGTTCTCGTTAAACGAATCAGAAAATAATTGTGTTCAACAACTCGCATTCACTCAGAATCAGCTTTCGCAGATTGCAAAATATGATGAAAGGCTGGAGGAAAACTCAAAACGTCTTCAGGTATTGTACATCGATTTGAAAGATATCGTGCAGGAATTGGAGCAAATAGAAGAGAAAACTCTGTTTAGCCCTGAGCGCCTGGAAAAAATCAATAATCGACTTAACGAAATCTACCGGCTTCAGCAAAAGCACCATGTTGCCACAGTTGCCGAACTTATTGCCATTAAAAACGATTTGGATAATAAGTTGCTGAATATCTCTTCGCTTGCTTCTCAGCTTAAAGAACTCTCAACATTTATTGATCAAAAACAAAAGTCCTTATTTTCTGAGGCTGAAAAAATATCGCAGAAAAGAAGCAAGGTGTTTCCGGAAATTGAAAAAAAATCGGTAAATATTCTGAAAATGTTGGGAATGCCTGATGTGAGGATTAAAATTGAAAATCGTAAATCAGAGGCCTTAACCGGAAGTGGCATTGATAATGTGTATTTTACTTTCAGTGCCAATAAGGGTTCGGAGATGAAAGAAATTGCAAAGATTGCTTCCGGCGGCGAAATATCCCGGCTTATGCTTGTGTTTAAATCTCTGATTTCGCGTAAACGAATGTTGCCAACCATTATTTTTGATGAAATTGATACCGGTATGTCGGGCGAAGTGGCCACTAAAACCGGACAAATCATGAAAGAATTATCGGCCGAAATGCAGGTGTTTTCTATCACACATTTAGCCCAGAGTGCAGCCAAAGGCGATCAGCAATATCAGGTATATAAAACAGTAAATAAGGATACTACCTTTGTTAATATTAAAAAATTGAATCATACCGAAAGGGTAGAAGTGCTGGCCGAAATGCTTAGTGGCAAGCAAATATCAGAAGCTTCAAAAGCCATTGCAAATCAATTGCTTTCTTAAGGATTTAACAATTCTTAGTTTTA
>CAYYQJ010000349.1:0-4349 GCA_964473775.1 uncultured Bacteroidales bacterium
ACACGGCTCTGAACACTCTTTCCCTACACGACGCTCTTCCGATCTAAAATCAGGTTCTAATAGCCAGTAAAATTATTTTGTTGCTTGTGTGATAAACGATTCTATCTGCTTTTCGTTCAAATAGATTTTTTTCTTTTTGGCCTTGTATTTCTCACTGGCCTTCGAATGGTTCAGGATAAAATCGGTAAAGTCGTAAAGTTGCCAACCCAAACCATGTTTAATGGTTCGAAGGTCGGTGTTGGCTTCAAACTTTCTTCGATATTGTGTAAACATATAAGCAATGCCATTTCCAATCAATCGGAACGAACTCTTTTGAGTGTAATCAGCAATATGTGCCAACTCGTGACCAATAACACCCACTTGCTGGTCGAAATTCAACTGGCTGAGATACACACCCGAGAAGTTCTTTTTATTATTGGCATACACTCTATATCCTCTTTTAACCCTGTTTCGTAATAAGGCAGTAGCCGGACGGGTTGCCATGGTAGTTTTTATGGTTTTTTGCTTAAAACTGATTCGGGTTTGCTGCAATTCTGGGTAATGGGATAATGCGGTATAAAAAGCAGTTTCATAATCGGGAGAAATATTCCTGACATAAGGAAAAGCCCTTTTTAGAGAATCGGTTTTTTCGGCAAAATGTATGCTGTCGGCCATAGTAAAAAAGTGTTTGCTCTGTGAAAACGTGGATACAGTAAGCAAAAAGTTAAAAATAGTGAGAAATAGAAAAGGAAGAAACTGAAATTGGCGCAAGCGCATTTTATGATTGTAAAGCCTTTACGACTATATTGTCGTTTATCAATGCTTCGAGTTTTAGTTTCACGGCTTTCAAAGCACCTTTTTTGGCAGCTTTTTTCGGATTCCAGAAACTTCCGCCAAAAGCTTCGGCATTAGATTTTATGTTGGTTTCGGCAAGTGTATTTCCGTTTTGGTCGAAAACAGTCAAATGAACAAGGCAATATAAATCGGCTTTCATGTAAGTGTCGGTTTTCCATTCTCTGATGTCCATATACATCTGACGTGCGGCTCCGGTTTTCATTAATTCAGATAAAACATCTTCTTTACTCAAGCCTGAACGTGTAATGACAATTTTTAGTTTATTGCCATTTTTTTCCAGTGCATTTTTAACGATTCCGATGAAATCGTCTGCCATAGGCTTATCCGATTTAGTAGTTATGTCGTACGGAATTCCCACTCCTGAACGCATGGTTCCTACGAAAGTGGCACTTTTATTTGAATTGACAACATAATGGCGTTGGTCGTGTATGGCAATAGCTATGAGGTTGTTAGTTTTGATTTGTGTGCCAATAGTTACTTCGTGATAGGGATGTTTATTTCCGAATGCAAGCATGATAATTTGTTTAAAATGGTGTTGTAAAATGCAATATTATTTGGCTAAATTAAGAAAAATCTTTTAATCTGAAGAACTTTTTTTACTAATTAGGTAATCTTTTAGAAGATTTATTTAATAATTCTTGTTATAATTTATAATAATTGATGAGTTCTTAAGTTTATTAATATTAATTATTGTAATTGAAGTTTTCAAACTCTTTTTCCAAATCGTGTAGTGGTTTTAGAGAAACTTCTGTGCCGCTTTCGCCGTTGGTAGCATAATCGAATGGATTGTCCATGTCTTTTATCAATAAAAACATATAGGAAATAAGAAAAGTTACTATCAAAGTAAAGAATATTGAAGCATAAAAAGGTTCTATTTTAATAATTACCAATCCGCTTACAATAATAAATCCCATAGCTTCGACAATGGCATAAGCCGAGCTGACAAAATCGGTTGCCCGTATGGTATCAATGCGCATAATCATCCGTCGGAGGGCGCTTTGGTCGTTTTTCATTTTAATAATATAAGCCGGTGTGATTCCTTCTTTTTCCATATCTATAAAAAATTGGTTCATCCCGCTTATTTTGTCCAGCATGGCCTGTGTTCTTTCTTTGCGATAAAACCAAAGCATCAAAGATTTTAGAAATGTTTTATGATAATCAATAAATTGTTGGGAAGCCTTAGAGTCTTTACTTTTGTAGAGGGTATATGCATCGTCTAAGAGGGTTTTCAAACATGCCGCAAGTTCGCTTGGAATTTTTTCACTTTCTTTATAATCGCTCAACACTCCGCTGATTAAAAATCCTATCAAAAATATAGTCCCCGCAACAAGACTTGTGAAAAGTGCATTGAGATCCATCACTTCCCAACCATAGCGGTGAGCGATAAATTTGAATCCGGTTACCAGAATAATTATTGGTATTAATTTAAAAGCGATAGACCATTTTAACCATATCTTCTTGCCTGATTTTTTGATGATTTCGGGTGAATTCATGTGCATATTGTTTTATTAAATTTTCGACATCAAAATTACTAAAATTTGGTAGAAATGGTTCGGAAAGTGAAAAGGAATATTGATTGAACTTAAGATTAAATTCAAATACTGTTATAATAAAAACCAGGCATCAACAAAATTAATTGTATATTTGATGCCTGAAAATAAATCACCGGTTTCAAAATCAACATTTGTGTTAAACACTTTACATAAAATCAATTGTAGATTTTGGGTTAAGTATTAATAAAGGAATTGGTGAATAAAAAACAAAGGATACATGGAAACATTTAATGATATAAAAACAAAATTTAAACAAGCTTTCATTGAAATACTAAAAGATAAAAATTCTTATGAAAACGATGAAGCTGCCCTGCCGGCTTATGCCCACAAAAACCCTTTGATTGATTTCCTTTTCTGGAAACGATTGAATGTGGCTTTTAATTTAGTTCAGAAAAATAAAATGAAACAGGTTTTAGATTTCGGTTGCGGGTCGGGAGTGTTGAGCTATATGCTTGCACAAAATGGAGTTGAGGTTACATCATGCGATTTGGAGTTTAGTCCGCTTCGTTTGGTTCAGGAGAAAATTAGTTTCCCAAAGGGTATAAAATTTATGGAAGGTGATATCATCAATCAGCCTTTGCCCGACAAATCTTTTGATGCAATCATCGCCCTTGATGTGTTGGAACATATTGAAAACCTTGCCGATTATATTTTGTTGTTTCAACGTTTGCTGAAACCCAATGGAGTGATTATTGTTTCGGGCCCCACCGAAAATATTCTTTACAAAATAGGTAGAAAAATATCCGGCGAACGGTTTACGGGCAATTATCATGTTACGAATATCACCAAAATTAAAAAAGAGTTTTCGGAGTATCTAATCGTGAAAACCATCCGCCGATTAATATTTCCTGTGATATTGTTCGAGATATTTACAGCTAAAAATGTGAATGGTTAATTGTTTTTCAGAAATAATTATTTTTAAATAATTAATAATAAGTTTGTTGTGGCGATAAATCATAATTAAAAAAGCGGTGATTGGTATCTTTTTGATAGGCATTTTTCGTTAAAAACCTTCAATTTGATGACATTCGAACACCCTTTTATTTAAAAAAGAGGTACCTCGGATATATTCGAACACTCTTTTATTTAAAAAAAACGCACCTCGAATATGTACGAACAGCCTTTTTTTTAAAAAAGACGCACCTCGGATATATTCGAACAGCCTTTTATTTTAAAAAAACGCACCTCGAATATGTACGAACAGCCTTTTTTTTAAATAAGACGTACCTCGAATTTGTAGGAATCGCCCATTTTTTAAAGAAAATGTCTTTAGATTTTATACGTTCTAAGTTTTGCTAAAAGAAAATCCTATTGCAAAATATGGGTTAAACGAGTTTTTTAATTTTCAAATCCACTTCAAAACACGCATTGGGTTTTGTGTTGGGTTTTATGAAATTGGAAGTAATTTCCTGTAGTGTAAAAATGGCGCAAAGCGAATGCGAAACTCTGTAAAGATGTTTAATATGCTCCGAAGGGCATCCGTCTAAAATTCCGGCCAACACATTAAAGCGTGTTGTTTCAGTGCCCAATCCGTAATCGTGCCAAACAATCACCGAATTTTCGTCTTTTAATAATCTAAAAGCATTTTTCGTGTCATTAATAATAGATTTAGTGTGGTGGTCGCCATCTATAAAAATTAAATCGAACTTTTGTTGTAAACTATTGAAATCAAAAGTCTGAGAATCGGCCTCCAGATGTGATATATTGGGCATTTTTTTTGAAAAAAATCGGTGCATATTAATATAATCTTCCTCCATTTTCATCATTCGCATGCTTTCGTCAGGCAGGTTGATGCTCACAGCATTTTTTACCAGAGGCGCCACATTGGCAACACTTTCGCCACGCCAGGTTCCTATTTCCAGATAATCTTCCACCTTATTTTTTATGCAAATTCCTTTCAGCAAAGCAAAATCGGCTGTCTCTTATACACATCTCCGAGCCCACGAGACAGGCAGAAATCTC
>CAYYQJ010000350.1:0-4348 GCA_964473775.1 uncultured Bacteroidales bacterium
GAGGAAGCTGGAAAAAGAAGATAATATGAGGAAGTTGGAAGACGGAAGACGGAAGATGGAAGACGGAAGACGGAAGCCAATAGCATAATAACTCAATAAACTCAATAAACCTAATAAACTCAATCAACTTAATAAACTTAATAAACCTAATAAACTCAATAAACCTAATCAACTCAACCAACTTAATCAACCTAAAAAAATGAAACTCTTAATTAAATATTCTCTTACTGCCATTGTGATTGGGTTTAGTTTATTCTATTTTTCGAAGATGACCAACGACCATAAGGTGAAAAATCCTGTGGATGAAGAAACCCATTTGAGTTTGCTTTTTATGGGAGATATTATGCAACATCAGCCTCAGATTGATGCCGCCTGGAACGATTCTTTGCATACCTATGTGTATGATTCCTGCTTTAAATACGTCGCCCCGATAATCCGTAATGCCGACATTGCCATGGCCAATCTGGAAGTAACTCTGGGAGGAGAACCCTACACCGGTTACCCAAAGTTCAGTGCCCCCGACCAATTGATTCATGCCTTGCTGTATGCAGGAATTGATATTGTTGGAACCGCCAACAACCATTCCTGCGACCGCGGCAGCCTGGGAATCACACGCACCATTCATGTGTTGGATAGCATGGGTTTGCAACATACAGGCACCTTTGTTGACTCAGCATCCCGAAGAAAAACCTTTCCATTAATCATCAATAAAAACGGATTTAAGCTGGCCATACTCAATTATACCTATGGAACCAACGGACTAGCCATACCTAAAGGCAATATTGTAAATCTGATAGACTCTGCACAAATCGTCACTGATTTACATAAAGCCAAAGATTCGCTTCCTGATAAGGTGATAGTTTTTATTCATTGGGGAGATGAGTATCAATCGCATCCCAATCAGTTTCAGCAGGACATTGCGGGTTTATGTTTTACCAATGGAGCCGATATCATCATTGGCATGCATCCTCATGTGATTCAGAAAATAGAAAGAATTCATTATCCCGACAGCAATGGGCGCGAAGTGTTGGTGGCTTATTCCCTGGGCAATTATATTTCCAATCAGCGCGACCGCTATAAAGATGGCGGTTTGATGGTTAAAATTGATTTGGTGAAGAAGAATAATGTAGTAAGCATTTTAAATGCATCCTATTATCTAAACTGGGTTTATGTGCCCATCGAAAAAGGACGAAAAAGTTATTATATACTGCCTGTAGCTGAGTTTGAAAAAAAGTATAACCTAATGGATACCATTTCTTATCAGAAGATGATGCTCTATGCCACCGATTCGCGCAGCCTGATGAAAAAAGAAAGCAAAGGCGTAGGCGAATGTTATTTCAACCCTGAAACAAAAGTTTGGGAGATTAGATGAGATCAGGGTAGAGATGAGGCAAGCGGTGGAGACAAGGCATGCGGTAGAGACAAGGTATGCCTTGTCTCTACAATTCAATCAGTATTCTGAATAAAGGGAATGTTCGTGTAAAAGAAAAAAGGAGTCAGGATTTAACTCCTGACTCCTTTTCCTATATTCTAAATTCGTGATTCAACTCCGGACTTCAAACTCCCGACTCCCAACTCCGGACTTCAAACTCCGGACTTCAAACTCCGGACTTCAAACTCCGGACTTCAAACTCCGGACTCCCGACTTCTCTAATGTTTTACTTCAAATTTCCCTGAGGTTTTTCCTGATTTTCCTATTAAATTATAGAAATATAAACCGTTGGAAAGCTTGCTAACGGGTATAGAAACTTCGTTGAGTTTACCTATGGCAATCCGGCTAATTTCCTTTCCAAGCATATCGTAAATCACTGCTTCAGTAAATTGAGAGGTATTGTTGATTTTGATAAAGTCGTTTGCAGGGTTTGGATAAACTCCTGGTGTTAATAAGGATTCATTTTCTTCAACACCTAAAAATACATTACGGGCCCATTCAACTCTTTTAACAGAATTGCCTGTTAGTCCATTCATGTACATAGTCATAGCCGGAACTCCCAAACCATTCATCCACCATTTATAACTCAAAGTAGTATCACTTTGAACGCTGAGTAAATGCCAACCGGTATTTGTGTCAATAGGTGCGCCATAAGCATCACAATTCAAATAAATCCAGATGGTATCAAGTTTGCTGACGTAATTTTTCTGACGCAAAGCATTGTATGTATTACTTGGTGTAGTCATAGTGCCCCATGCATCAAATTTAGCATAATGGATTTGTCTGTGTTTTATGCGGATTGTATCGATAGGAATGTGTAAAGTAAAAGG
Organism: uncultured Bacteroidales bacterium; assembly: GCA_964473775.1. Classification (GTDB taxonomy): domain Bacteria; phylum Bacteroidota; class Bacteroidia; order Bacteroidales; family CAIWKO01; genus CAIWKO01. The sequence continues at coordinate 2,263 of CAYYQJ010000350.1, forward strand.
AGGCACAACGGTATCCAGGAAATAAGTACATCTTGATTTTGTATCGCCTCTGGAAATTGAGATGGTGCTATCGCCATAAAAACCAGGCAAAGCCACAATGGTATCAGGTGTGTTTAATATCAATTTGATACTATCACCATTACCTAAATAGTCGCTTACAATTCCCCAATGAACGAGGCCGGCACTACCACTTTTGTAATAATTGTAATCTAAATTAGTGTCGATATGGTAAGTTACATTACATCCGGGGAAAAGATTATTCAATATACCCGAACTGGCGTTTTCCAGATTAAGATGGGTGCTATCAAGACTATGCAATCCCATAAAATTCCATGGAGTATTGGCTCCGGGATTACCTGGGATAATAGCAGCATTGACCACGGTGTCAATCCTTATACTATAGGTTCTTACGGGTACTCCAAGGTCGCTGGTGCCTAAGGTAATTGGGGTTTGTGCACTTATTGCAAAGGTGCAACACATTAATAAAATAAATACAAGTTTTTTCATGGTTTTCGATAAAATTTTGTCAAAGCTATGAATAATAAATGACATGCATCAGTTTTTAGCTATTTTTAACAAAAAAAGTCAAACCTTATTCCTTTCAAGGAATTACATTATTGTATCTTTGCAAACTTTTTATAAACTATGAAAGATTTAACCGTTGGCAAAGAGAGCAAAGTAATTTTCATGTTTGCTTTGCCTATGGTGTTAGGCAATATCTTTCAGCAATTGTACAATATTGTTGATAGTATTATTGTTGGCAACTACATAGGTAAGGAGGCTCTGGCAGCCGTGGGCGCCTCTTTTCCGGTGATATTTGTATTGATTTCTCTGGTGGTCGGTGTGTCTATGGGGTCAACCATTATCATATCACAGTATTTTGGAGCCAAAGACTTTGTGAATGTTAAAAAAGCCATCGACAGCTTACTGATATTCTTGTTCTTTGCTTCCATCATTCTAACTATCGTTGGATTGTTGTGCAGCGGTTTCATTTTTCGTATGATGAACCTCCCAATGAGCATAATGCCCGATGCCATAGCTTATTTTGATATCATTTTATATGGAATGATATTGATGTTTGGTTATAACGCCATCAGTTCCATACTCAGAGGACTGGGCGATTCTAAAACTCCTTTATATTTCCTCATCATTTCTACCATACTGAATGTTATACTGGTAATTCTGTTTGTTAAGGTTTTTAAATGGGGCATCAAAGGTTCAGCCATAGCAACGGTGATAGCCCAAGGGACTTCCTTTCTGTTGGGTGTAATCTACCTGAACCGTTATCACGACATCATTAAATTCTCGTTTACCGATATTAAATTCCACAGAGAAATCTTTATGAAAAGCCTGAAGATAGGCATCCCCTCGGGGCTGCAACAAACCTTTGTTGCTTTAGGTATGATGGCCTTGCTTCGTTTTGTAAATGGTTTCGGAACCGACACCATTGCCGCCTACACCGTAGCCGGTAGAATAGATTCTTTTGCCATGCTCCCTGCCATGAATTTCTCTATGGCCTTATCTACTTTTGTAGGACAAAATCTTGGTGCCGGTAAAATCGAAAGAGTGAAACAAGGGTTCAAGGCCACTTTGTGGATGACATCAGTTATTTCTTTGGTAGGCACTTTTGTTGCTATTTTCTTTGGTTCGCAAATAATGTCGGCTTTTAATCAGGATCCCAATGTCATTCAAATCGGACATTCCTATCTTATTATAGTTTGTTCGTTTTATGTGTTGTTTTCAATCATGTTTACCACCAACGGAGTGATTCGGGGGGCAGGGGATACCCTAATTCCCATGTTTATAACCTTGTTTTCGCTTTGGATACTACGCATCCCCATTTCCTATTTTCTTTCAAAAGCCATTGGGCATAATGGCATCTGGTGGAGCATTCCCATTGCATGGGCATTCGGTATGATAGCCTCCGTAATCTATTATATGTCGGGAAGGTGGAAAAATAAAGTAGTGGCCCGACCTGTTCATTCGGATAAACAGGCAGAGATTAAAGAATAGCGATTATAGCCGAATCAGTTATTTTTCAGATCGGAAGAGCACACGTCTGAACTCCAGTCACCTGAAGCTATCT
>CAYYQJ010000351.1:0-4328 GCA_964473775.1 uncultured Bacteroidales bacterium
CATCGCCTCACAATAAAAACAACCACTTCCTTTTTCAATAATGAAGATAGGGGTTCAACAAGTCCAAATTTCAGCAAAACAAATGCAAAATACAATTCAGTTATGCTCGATTCATGGTTAACTGCAGGAGCTGCTTGCGTTGGAAATTATGGCATTTTGAAATCAGAAGATAATGCAGTTGCTAATGTAGTTAACGCGGACGGGATATTACAAAGCACAAATCCAACAGCAGGAATTCCATTAACCACTCGTGATGGTCTAATTGCAGGCACCCCTGGAACAGTTGGTTTTATTGGAGTTGACACAGAGCTGCCTGTTTTTGATGCTACCAGTCAATTTGGAAATTCTTTCACAACAACCAATGGTGCCTGGTATTGTTTAGCAGGGGCTACCGGTTATGATACCACAAATAAAGTATTAATAGGACAGTTTACAACAGATGGTGTATTTTCGTTTAAATTAAATATCCAACTTGGTACTCCCTCTGGAGGAACAGAATTATATGTTGCTGATAGTGCTACAGGTTCAGAAATTCAAAGCAATCAATTAGCTTACCTCGCAGATACCAGTACCGTTACAACATCGGTTGAAACAAAAGAAAATAATACTTCCATTTCTGTATCACCAAATCCATCCAGTGGTGTTTTTCATTTAAATATTAGCAAAGACAATCTAAACACAGAAAACAGCTATACCGTTTACAATTTAGTAGGAGCACCTGTTTTATACAAAAGAATTGCCGGAAATAAAGAAAAAATTGATTTAACATCAATGCCCAATGGAATTTATTTTATAACAGTTTCTATAAATAGCGATAAGAGAACATACAAACTTGTTAAAAACCAATAATAACTCACTAAAAGCGATTAATGTTTTGCAACATAATCTATCAAATTTAAAAACTGAATTTCAAAAACAAATTCATAATTGGAAACCCTTATGAAGTCGATTGTAACCTTTTTATTGTTAACCTTATTAATAGCTTCGTCCATTTTCGGTCAATGTTATTTTCGAGGAAAAGTTTCTGATAAAAATGGCGAAACCTTGATTGGAGCTGCCGTATATCCAAAGTCAAAAATGAGTTCAGGTGTTACAACAGACATAAAAGGGGAATATTCTCTTAAGTTGCAGGAAACCGGTACGGAAATCATTGTTATCAGTTTCATTGGATACAATACGATTGAAGATACTATTGTTTGCACCAAAGGAACTTTAATAAAAAATTACGTTTTAGAATCTTCCATTAAATCCATCAGCGCTGTTGTGATAACAGCAAAAGCTACTAAGAATACCGATGCCCAGCTTGAAAGAGTAAAATTATTATCCACTTCAACAATAGATTTTATATCAGGTGAAATGATAAAAAAAACCGGCGATGCCAGTGTTGCTTCTGCTGTTTCGCGTATTACTGGGGTTTCAACAAACAGTAGCGGTTTAATAACAGTTCGTGGGGTAGGTGATAGATATGTGAAAACAACCATCAACGGTGCCCGAATTCCAACCCTTGATCCATTTACAAATAATATCAAGTTGGATATTATCCCATCCAGCCTAGTTGACAATATTGTTGTCTCAAAAACATTAAGACCCGATTTGCCTGGCGATTGGGCAGGAGCTTATATTTCTATTGAAACTAAAGACTATCCAGATACGCTTTCTATTTTTACAGAAGCATCCGTAGGTTATAATGCTCAAACAACATTTAAAGAAATTTTATCCTCTGAACGAAGTTCAACAGATTGGTTGGGATTCGATAATGGTTTCCGCAATTACGATCACAATTCTTATATCCAATTTAATAGTAACCCGACCACTTATCAGGAATTTGTTGCTTTGGGATTAGGAGATTATTTTAAAAATTTAGGAGTTACAAGCAATACACCTTGGAATGATACTTTTTATAAATTAGGACTTATTCAATTAGGCCTTTTAGGAAATGCTCAAATTAATGATCCTGTTGCTTTTCAGAATGCAAAAAACCTTTTCAGTACTTTGAATTATCAAGGCAAGGCTTTTGATATTATTAATTCTAAAGCCGTTGAATCGGAAAAGAAATTTCCAAATAATTGGAATACTACTACCAGAAAAGCACCAATTAGTTTTAGCCAGAGTTTTTCTGTAGGAAACCAAACAAGACTATTTGGCAGAACTCTGGGATTTATTATTGGTTTAAGATATTCAACTTCCATACAATACGATCCGAAATCCGTAAGGAATAGTTATGAATTTATTTCAAGCGTTCCCGACACATCAACCAGCAAATTTTCGAAATACCAAATAATCAGTAAAGAAATTAGTGGATGGAGCGGTTTGATTAAATTGGCATATAAAATTAATAAAAACAATAGCCTGTCTTTACTTTTTATGCCCAATATTATTGGAACAAATAATGTTAGAGACGGAGAATATGTTGAACCTGCTTCTAACGATCCATTAAACAATCCTCCATTGCTTACGTTTTCAAAATATCAGTTTTACGAATCACGAAAGCAATTTATATATCAAATAAAATCTGAGCATTTTATTCCTAAAGAAAAAATTAAGATTGAATTTAATGCTTCATATACAAACGGGAAAAGCAATGCTCCCGATTCAAAAGTTAATACCCTTCATTTCACCGAAGGATATGTTCCTGCCGATTATTCACTATATTTTGTGTTCCCCACTGATTTTTCAAGATATTACCGCAACTTAACAGATAATGTTCTTGATGCACAATTGTCAGTTGAAATGCCCATAACAAAGCAGTCTGATTTAATTAGAAAAATTAAATTTGGTGTCGAATATTTATATAATCATGTTCAGAACAAAAATTATGTATATCAGTTTAGTAATGGTAATGGATTTACCTATCCTTCAGTTGAAACTTTAAGCAAATTAAGCCCTGACTCAATATTTGATATAACCACCATTCAAAATGGAGGTAATGCTGAACGAACAGTTTACGGATACTACAACAAATATATTTCTCCGGCTGACAATTTTTTTGGACGAAGCAACATATTTGCCGGTTATGCAATGACTGATTTTGCAATTACTTCAAGGGTAAGATTATCAGGTGGTCTTAGAGTAGAGAAAGCAATGATGTATACTGATTGCTTTTTATTCGATTCCCTTGGATTGGTTCCAACCGATTTTAGGAGAATTATTACGGATGCCTGGGGACTTTCAATGGATGTTCAGCCAGGTCAATTAAATAAGATTAGTTATTTGCCAAGCGTAAATTTAATATTGAAACTAAACAAAGACGAATCATCACCAATGAATTTGAGAATAAATTATAGCCAAAGTGTTGCCCGTCCCAGCATCAGAGAACTTACGGCAACTACTTTTTATGATTTCGAATCCAATTCTTATGTAAAAGGAAATTCTGAACTTAAAATGGTTCATATTAACAATGTTGATTTACGGTTCGAAACATATTTTAAATCCGGTGACAATATTTCTGCAAGTTTGTTTTATAAAGGTTTTAAAAACCATATTGAGTTGTCGAATTGGGGCTTTTGTCTTTCATGGATTAACAATCCAAGTTATACTAGTCTGGTTGGGTTAGAAGTTGAAGGCGAAAAAAAGTTTCTCAAAAATTTTGATTTCAAAGCAAACTTAACCTTGGTATATTCGCAATCGGTGTTGAAAGGTGGAACGATTTATGACCTTGCCGGGCATATATTTGATTTAAAAGGTGGAAATCGGGCTATGTTTGGTCAAGCTCCTTATGTAGTAAATACAATGATAACTTATAACCTTAAAAAAATCGGACTGGCTGCTACAATAAGTTATAATTTACAAGGCAGTAAACTGGTAATTGTTACCGATCCAACAAAACCTGATATTTATGAATTACCACGGCAGATGCTAGATTTTAAAGTTTCCAAAAAAATCGGCAAATATTTTAGTGTAAGCTTAAAAGTTCTGGATATTTTAAATAATGGAGTAACTCGTTCTTATAAAAATATAACTAACGAAAATTATTTTAAAAATATCTGGAACGATATTTCTGGTAAAAATCGAAAAGAAGACAATCTGGTGTATAGTAAGTTTAAATATGGAACCAACTATGTGCTTTCTATCTCTTATAAATTATAAATTCTATTTCCTATGAAACAACTCATTTTTATTTTGGCAATATTAACAGCAACTTTTACTAAAGCGCAAGATGCTATAAAAAAAGTAATAGTCGAAAATTACTACGTTTCGGATGCAAATGATGCGACTGATTCAACAGGAGGACATCTTGAAACAGGCTCAAAAACATACCGGATTTATGTGCAATTGCAACAGGGATATAAATTAACTGCTATTTATGGCGATGTAAATCATCAATTAAA
>CAYYQJ010000352.1:0-4323 GCA_964473775.1 uncultured Bacteroidales bacterium
ATACCATCCCAATCAAATTTTAATTCATTTCAATATCCACATACAGGTAAAGGATATGCTGGTTTTGAAACTTTATATGGCGGGACAGCAGATATGAGAGAATATATTCAAAACAGACTAATTAAAAAATTGTATTACGGACATACTTACTGTGTTGGATTTTATATTAGTTTATTGGATAACTCTCATGCATATATTACGAAATTAGGAGCATATTTTGATGATGGAAACATTACATCTTCTACATCATTTGGATTAATACAAGTTACTCCGCAAGTTTATAATTCAACACTGCCTTTAGATGATACTTTAAACTGGATAAAAATAGAAGGCTCATTTATAGCAAGTGCAAATGAAGAATATATTACTTTAGGAAATTTTTTTGATGATAATAATTCCGGACTAATTATTATAGGTACACCCTCGTATTGGTATACTTATTATTATATAGATGATGCTTCAGTAATAGATGCTGAATTACCTGCAACTGCTGGAAATGATATCCTAATCCACCCTAGCGACAGCACATTTATTGGTCGTCCATCAGAAATAGGTTTAGATGAAGATTGCATCTGGTTTGTAAACGGCGTCCCCATTGATACCATTGCAGGCTTATGGGTTAAACCCGATACCACCACCACTTATCTTTTGCAGCAAACCATTTGCGGCAACATAAAATATGATACCATCACGGTAACGGTTTCGGGTGTTGGAGTGCAAGAATATAATACGGGCAACAATTGGGTTCATCTTTTTCCCAATCCTGCATCCACCCAAATAAACATAGAATCAAACAGCGCGATATCCGAAATCATCATCACCGATATTTCAGGCAAAACGATATTGAAGCAAACTGTTAATAATAGTGAACGGGTGACAGGTAATGAAAGTGACCGGGTGACTCCAAGTCACCCGGTCACTAACGTGGATATATCCCAATTAGCCCCCGGCCTATATTTCATCAAAATCATCAGTGATAAGCAGAGTTTGGTGAGGAAGATAATGGTTTATTAATTTGTTTATAGGGGGTGCGACTCAAAGTCGCACTCCCAATAAATTAGCTTAGCATCCCAAAAACCAATTCCGCTTCAAAGCCTTTTGAAATTACATAACGGGCTATTTTTTGCTTTCTGCGATAAGCATCGGGTTCTTTAATTTCTTTGGATTTTTGGGTGATGAGTGTTTGAATGGTTTCGGCATATTGGGTTTCGTCAATCGTTTCCAATGCTTCAGAAATAAATGGCTGAGGGATTTTTTTCAATCTGAGTTCGTAAGAAATCTTATTTCGCCCCCATTTTTTCAGACGGAATTTACTGCCTGCAAATATTTCGGCATAACGCTTGTCGTCAATAAACTTATCCTTGATTAACGATTCAATAATCTTAGGAATACGCTCTGCTGCAACGCCCCAGTCTTTGAGTTTCTGACTTACTTCAAACGACGACCTATCCTGATAAGCACAAAACGCCTGCGCTTTATTCAGTATGGTAGTAAGACCGGAGAGTTTTTCGTTAAAGTCGTTCATGAAGAGAAAACTCTTAAATGTTCAAGTATCAAAAAACAAATAAGTTCCAATTTCAAAATTTCAAACGGTTTTGATATTTGATTTTTTGTTTTTGGTATTTATTTGTTATTTGTTTTTTGATATTTGTGATTTTACAATTTGGTTCTGGCTCTTCCAGATTATCTTATAAAATTCTTCCAAACATCATTAAACACTGCAAAAGCCATAAGTGCAATCAGCAAAATCATGCCTACCATTTGTGCGCGTTCGAGTATTTTCTGAGGAACAGGACGACGTGTAATGAGTTCGATGGTGGTAAAAATCACATGTCCACCATCCAAAGCAGGAATCGGCAATATATTCATAAATGCCAATACCACAGAAATAAGTCCGGTAATAATCCAGAACCTGTGCCAATCCCACACATCTCCATAAATTTTCATAATTCCGATGGGTCCCTGAATGGATTCGCTGGCACTTTCTTTGCCACGGAATATTTTACCTAACCCTCGAACATTGGCCCACAAATTTCCCATGGCATCTTTTACACCATATTTAATTCCTGAACCGATACTGTATGTTTTTAAAACATAAGGCGACTTAGGAATTCCAATACCAATAGCTCCAACAGAATCTATTGCAACCGACAATTTCAGCGTATCTGTGTTGCGTAATATTCCCATCATTACCGTTTTGCCCTTATAATTCCAAACCGTTTCTCTGAATGCCCCAAAGGTTTTAATTTTTACAGTATCAATAGATAGTATCTTATCATTTTTCTTCAATCCGGCTTTTTCGGCAGTTTTATCGGGCACAATGCTATCAATAGCAAAATCATAATTGTGTGCATCAATAAAAAAGTCGCGAATCTTTTTGCTATACAAGCGGTATAAAGTATCAGGAACCTGAATATCCATGGTTTTTCCACCACGGGCCACAGTGATGGTGGCACCCATAAGCACATTAACAGAGGTTACATCTTTAAACCGTTCGGCATCTTTGCCATTCACCTTTAGAATTTTATCACCGGTAACAAATCCAATGTCGCGACCGGCAGGATAAGCATAAATTCCATTGGTGATAGAGGCAGAAGGCAAATATTCTTTTTCGTAATGAAGTATTACACCTGTGAAAATGATCACACCCAACACCAGATTCATTATAACTCCGGCCACCATAACTATAAGACGTTGCCAGGCTGGTTTTGAACGGAACTCCCAAGGCTGAGGAGGTTGTTTCATTTGTTCTTTATCCATCGACTCGTCAACCATTCCGGAAATTTTAACATAACCGCCGAAAGGTAACCAGCCGATTCCGTATTCGGTATCTCCTTTTTTGAATTTGAAAAGTTTGAAATTCCAGGCATCAAAAAACAGATAAAATTTTTCAACCCTGATTTTAAAGGCGCGAGCCGCAAGATAGTGTCCCAGCTCGTGTATAAAAACCAGAATGGATAATCCCAGAATAAGCTGGGCAATCATAATTAAAGTTCCCATTATTTTTTATTATTTATTATTTCGTTACATAAAACTCTTGTTTCTCTGTCGCTATCAAAATAATCATCCAGAGAAGGACTTTTTAGAAATGTCGCTTTTTCGAGACATTTTTCTATAGTATGGGAAATTCCCACAAAACTTATTTTATCGGTTAAAAAGGCATTCACAGCCACTTCATTGGCTGCATTGAGCACACAAGGCCAATTACCCCCTGTTTTCAAAGCCTCAAATGCGAGTGCAAGATTACGAAATTTTTCGGTATCAGGTGGTTCAAAAGTAAACTGCGATGCTATCGAGAAATCGTAACGCGGAAAAGTAGTTGTAATGCGGTTGGGGTAGCTGAGGGCATAAAGTATAGGCAATCGCATATCGGGCAAGCCCATTTGTGCTTTAAGCGAGCCATCAGCAAACTGAACCATTGAATGTATGATGGATTGAGGATGAATAACTACCTGAATATTTTCGGCAGGCACATTAAACAGCCATCGGGCTTCAATCACTTCCAGTCCTTTGTTCATCATGCTGGCAGAATCGATGGTGATTTTATTGCCCATCACCCAGTTGGGATGATTGAGGGCTTCCGCCTTGGTTATATTAGCAAACGATTCGAGAGAATGATTGCGAAACGGCCCCCCCGAAGCTGTGAGTATCAGTTTTTCTATTTTATTATGAAATTCTCCGGCCAGACATTGAAATATGGCCGAATGTTCGGAGTCAACAGGAAAGATGTTTACTGCATTTTCCATAGCAGTACGGGTTATCAAATCACCCGCCACCACCAGCGTTTCTTTGTTGGCCAGAGCCAGAGGTTTTTTATGTTTGATGGCATTCATAGTCGAACGCAGTCCTGCAATGCCCACAATGGCAGCAAGCACCATATCTATGGTTTCTGATTCAACTATTTGCTCCAGAGAATCGAATCCGGCAAACACTTTAATATCGTGAGCAAAAAGCGTCTCTTTTACATACTGATAATGATTGGTGTTGGTTATTACCACCGCATTGGGCTGAAATTCGATAGACTGCCTGATGAGTAAATCAGCATTATCGTGTGCTGTAAGCACCTCAGCCGAAAATAAATCGGGATGCTGCCGAATTACATCAAGAGCCTGCGTTCCTATAGAGCCTGTTGAACCTAATATGGCGATTCTTTTTTTCACTTTCTCTTTATCAATCATGGTCATTGTCCCCTTGTTTTCTATTACTTTTTCACCTTAAAAAGACATAAAATCTTTAGGATTTGCCGAACTTCCGTTGTGCCACAATTCGAAATGCAAATGAGGCCCTGTAGAAAGTTCGCCCGTTTCGCCCACAATAGCAATG
>CAYYQJ010000353.1:0-4317 GCA_964473775.1 uncultured Bacteroidales bacterium
GTATTATCTGTTTTCAAGTACTGCACTTCCTGCCGTTTTCAGCTTTTTCATGTTGACTATTACAATAATATCCCTAGCTGTATTGTTTATCAATCTCAGGTGGAAAATCAGTGCACATACTTCTGCTATTGGAGGATTGACTTCTATGATGATAGGTTTATCCTACAAATTTGAAGCCGACATGTTTCTAACCATAATACTGCTGATTCTTTGTTCAGGTATAGTTGGTTATTCACGCCTGCAAGCCGAAGCACACAAACCTGCGGAGGTTTATACAGGTTATCTGTTGGGAGGAGCTATATTTGCAGCGATGTTTTGGCTGTTTTAGAAAGGGTGGTTAAATTGTTTCATGGCTATATTGGTGCTTGAAACCCTATAAACTTGACAAACTCAAAGTTCCTTCACATTACTCTTGACAATCTTCGAATATTTTGGCGCCTCTACAATGGTTCGCATGTGCAATAAATTATAATACGGACTATCGGTGATGTAGGCATTTATAATAACGGCAGGCACTATCCCACCAATATCGCAATGAGCCTGATAAATCACTTTAGTTACGCCTTTTGACACCGGAATCAACTGCCAGGAAGCTTGTAAACTCAATACCCTAACTTTACCTTCTTTTTCGGGAATGTAGTCTTTAATCCCTGTAATTTTTACCGTTACTATCTTAGTACTCGTGTCTTGAGTAACCTTATAAAACGTACAGGCATCCCTGTCGGACACCGGCCAGGGAGCTTTTACAACATAATATGAATAGCCTGAAGAAGCATTTACTTTTTTCAATCGTTCAGAATAGGAGCATTTAAACATCCATACAGGATACTCCGGAATGCTGTCAATCAGAGTTAATATGCTTCCTAAATTGGCTTTTACAGTTATCTCTCCTTTAAATTCCAACACCTTTGAATCAGCAAATGAGCGGGTGTAAATTTTTATTCCTTCTTTATCAACCTTTAAATTCCAGGTTTGGGCAAAGGATGGTAATGATATAATAAGAAAAGTAAGTATGGATAAGAAAAGTTTTTGGCGGCTCATTGATGATTCTTAGTGTGAAAAAATAATGTTTTGTGGCAACAAAGGTACTCAAAAATTCAATTATAGATGCCCCTACCTACCAATACACACCATTGAATAGTCATAAATATTATCATAGTCAAAATGATAAACCCGAAAGTGGTTGCATTGAAATATTTACTAATTTCGTCACCAATTTATTGGATAGTTATGAAATTGTTTCTGAAGATGTTTTTGGTTTGTGCCTGCTTTGTGTTGGCAATTGGGAATATTTGTCGCGGTCAGCAACTGAGCATTAGTGTGAGAGATGCCGAAAAAAAGCCTTTAGCAGGAGCTTCTGTAAAACTAATTAAAGTAAGCGATTCAACAAAGGTGTTTGGTAGTACCGATAAAACAGGCATTGCAAAATTGGATGGAGTGAGCGATGATTTGTATCAAATCACTATTAGTTTTGTGGGATATCAAACCCTCGAAAAAGCCATTTCTGTGAAGTTCGGCCAACGGTATTTTGAGTTTAAGATGAAAAACGAAGCCGTTACACTGGGTGAGGTGAGTGTGGCAGCCCAGCGTCCGTTGATACGTCAGGAGGATGATAAAATGATTATCGATCCCATGCCTCTTATCAACAGCAGCTCTAACACAATGGAAGTGCTTGAAAAAACTCCGGGCCTTTATGTTGATCAGGATGGGAGTATTTATTTGTCGAGTACGAATGCAGCGGTTATTCAGATTAATGGACGCGAACAGAAAATGAGTACCGAGGATATTGCCACCCTACTACGTAGTTTGCCTCCGGGCAGTGTTGACCGCATTGAAGTGTTGCGAACCCCTTCCACAAAATATGATGCGGCCAGTTCGGGCGGTATCATCAACATAATTCTGAAAAAAGGAGTGAAGTTAGGCCGTTCGGGCACCCTTTCGGCAGGAATGAATCAGGGTTTTTATGGCAATCAGTTTGCTGGTGCCAGCATGAATTTCAGTGGAAACGATTACAGCGGATATGCCAATGTGAATTATAATCACAACTATCAGTTGGAAGAGTTGAATGCCTCACGGATTCTTACCACCGACACCACCCTGCATCAATCGGCCAAAACCCGCCAGCAAAATCAGCAGGGGTTTTTAGGTTATGGTATTAATTATGATGCCACAAAAAACTTGAATCTTACTTACGATGGCCGTGTGAGTTTAAGTTTCCCAAAATCAAATTCAAACAGCATCAATCTTATTGAGAATGCCGATAATGTAAACCTTGCTGTTAATAATTATTATACTGATAACAATTCCAATTTTCTGAGCATTCAACAAGATTTGGGCCTTATCCGCAAGTTTGATACAGCAGGTTCTGAAATAGATACAAAACTCAGCTACAGCTTTTCGAACAACAACGCCGTACAAAACTATATCTCTGATTTTTGTTTCCCTATTATTCAGGAAACTCAGGGTAAAATTGATAATCTGCAAACACGGCATTTTATTCTGCTGCAATCTGACCTTACGTACATGTTTCATCATAAAATAAAACTGGAGGCCGGTATAAAATCCACTTATCAGAATTATAACAGTAAATCAGACTATTTTAATAAAAACCTTGATGTATATACCAGTGATACCCTGCGCAACAATGCCTTTATTTATCAGGAAAACATCAATGCGGTTTATTCCCAGGCTTCCAAACAATTCGGCACATGGTTTTTGTTGAAAGTCGGCGTGCGTATGGAGCATACATATATGCAGGGAAATCAGACCTTGCCTACTGATACCAGTTTTCTGGTTAATCGCATGGATTTTTTTCCTTATGTTTATCTTAGTCGAAAAATAATTAAAATGTTGGGCATTGAACTTCAAGGTTATCTTATTTATAGAAGAACCATCAACAGGCCCGATTATCAAAATCTGAATCCTTATATTAAATATCAGGACCAGTTTATGTATGAAACCGGAAACCCTGCTTTGAAGCCACAGTTTACTGATAATTATGAAATAAATATTAGTTATAACGACACTCCCATTCTGGCTTTCGGGCAAAATTATACCAAAGATATTTTCAGCAGTGTGGTTTATAAAGATGTGCAAAAACCTGCTATCGCAATTCGTACTTACGATAATTTGGGTAAAGATGTGGAAACTTACGTTCGACTAATTGCAGGCATTCCGCCCGGCGGAAAATACTTTTTTGCGATAGGTGCACAGTATAACTATAACAAATATAATGGAGTGTATCAGGGTGAACCTTTGAGTTATAAACGCGGAAGCTGGAGGTTTTTCACATTTCATGCGCTCAATTTGTTTAAACATACCAAGCTTACGCTGAATGGTTTTATGATGGTGAATGGTCAGCAGGGCTTTTACGAACTTAAAAACTTTGGAGCACTTAATCTGGGATTGACCCAGACTTTTTTCCACAACAACCTCAGCATTACTATCAATGCCCGCGATGTGTTGCGAACCATGAAGGTTTCGTTTAAGCTAAATCAGGCCACTATGGATACTTATGGCGACCGCTATCAGGATAATCAGCGCTTCGGAATCAACCTCCGCTATAATTTCGGTTTAAAAAGTAAGCAGGAAAAGAAGGAGTTTATGAAATATGAGAATGAGGAATGATGATTTCCGAATTACGATATGATTATTCAAATTTACCCCCTCCCAGGAAAAACTGATAAAGGCCATATACTTGTTTAAAATTGATATAATATGTTTATTGGCAAATATATGGGCATTTCACCAATATCTATGACTCTTTACAATTCGACTGTCCGAATGCGATTGTAGCGACAACTATTAATAACTCCTAAAAAAAACCCTTTAGCAATTATGCTAAAGGGGGTTCTTTTAGATTCTAAAAATATCTATACCAAAGGATATTTTTTAAAAATATTGCTCGATTTCATTATGATATCAACATATTGAGCACGTTTGTAAGCAAAAGGATCTTTGGAATTTTTCTTCGAAAGTTTTCCAACAATTTCTTCTACCGAAGCATATTTCTTTTTATCCATCCATTGATTCATTTCGTCCAACATTGTTGAAATATGACTGATTTGATTTTTATAAAGTGTGCTAACCACCTGAACACATCCTGCTCCGGCCAACAACATTTTTATAGCATCCAATCCGCTAAATATACCTGAATTGCTGCAAACAGGTGCTTTAATATTGCCATACAAAAGTCCTGCATAACGCAATGATAAACGATTATCTTCAACATTACTCAGATTGTAAGGAAAATGTAATTCTTCTTTATCCAGATCAAAATCGGGCTGGAATAAGCGATTAAACAATACGAAACCATCT
>CAYYQJ010000354.1:0-4297 GCA_964473775.1 uncultured Bacteroidales bacterium
TGGAAATGATAATGTTACTGATGTGGATTTTGAAGAAGTAAAAGAAAAATAATTTATAATAAAACGGATGTTTTGTAACATCCGTTTTATTTTTTTTCAACCTTTGTTATTTGAAAAAATATATTTTGTACCTTTGTTAAAATTCTAAAAACTCATTTTATGAAAAAACTTTTACTTTTTATAAGCGTAATTTTATTGATAAATATTTCGCTTTCAGCTCAGGACACCTTGGTTACTTTTAAATTTAAGGTTAATCTGGATAGTTCTCAAACCTTCGGAAACACTTATAATGTTGACGATATTGTTCTTCGCGACACTTCTTATCATGTCAAATTGATATATTCAAGTGGTGTTGACGGAACTGCACCTGCAGATTATCGTCTTTCTTCAACTGGTTGGACAAGTGGTATGGATACAAAATTCTATCATACCACATTTTCAAGTACTGCTTATTCCAATATATTGGTTTCAAGTCGTGCAAAATCATCCAATACCGGACCAAAAGATTTTAAATTGCAGTATCAGGTAGGTGCAACAGGAACATGGACTGATGTTGTAGGCGGAGCTTATAGTTGTGCTAATGATGCGTTTGTTTTGGGAACTTTAACCAATGTGCCTCTACCTGCTGATGCAGATAATCAGGCTGCAGTATCACTGCGTTGGATTATGACTTCTAATACATCAGTTAATGCAGGAACAGTAGCTGCTGCAGGAACTTCCGGTATTGACAATATTTTCATCATTGGAACAGCTATTGGCGTAGGGGTTAAAACAAACGAAACATTAGAAAATATTGGTATTTACCCAAATCCATCTAACGGAAATTTTGCTATAACCAATCCTTCTGAAAGTTATCTTTCAATTGATGTTTTAAATATCCTTGGTAGTTCGATCTACAAAACTCAGTCTTCAGAGAGAAATATTTATCTTAACCTAACTGACCAAAATAAAGGAATTTACTTTGTTCAGATGACTAATAAATTTGGTAAAAAGACTGTAAAAAAACTGGTAATTAAATAATTATTTTTGTGTCAATCATAGGGGGTGTTTAGTAATAGACATCCCCTTTTTTTATTATTTTCATGCAGCAGCGTTTTGTAGTCATTGTTATCTTTTTTTATAGTTGTTTTGGTGCATTCGCCCAAAGTGAAAAACCTATGCGGATTGAAATTGAAGCGAAGACTAATGCTGATGATTATAATATTATTCCTTTCGGGAAAAAGGGGATACTCTTATTTTATCAAAGTGTAGCATCTTTTTCTGAGGGAAATGGGATGTGGATTTTTTCTCTTTACGATGTCAATTTTAAGGAAGTCTGGACTAAGCAATATGCTGAGGGTGTTTACATGAAATTACGTTTGCATGATAAAGACGAGGATCATTTGTATTTGTTTTTACAAAAGGCTGTAAATAAAAGTCAGAAGGATGATTTTTCGATTGTAACAGTTAATATTAACACCTGCGAAATAAAAAGTACCAAAGGAGTCAATCCCGATCATTCTGATGTGAATTCCTTTATTGTAATGCAAGATAAGGCCTATTGTGGAGGTGTATCTCTACCTTCAAAAGGGGCTGAAATAGGCCAGCTATTTTTTAATATTACATTGGTGCCTTTGTTTTCAGGGATTACTTTGTTGCATTATCAACCATCCTTTTTTCAGGTTGATCTGGATAACGGGCAAATAAAAAGTTCAAAGGAAAAATTTAAAGGTCAGGCATGGGTTGAAAGTATGGAGGCGGACCGATTAAAAAATTCTGTTTTTCTTACCTTGAAAAACTATATACCTTACCGAAAAAACTTTATGTATTTTTTCGAATATGATTCGAGTGGGACAAAACTTAAAAATATTGAATTGGCTACTAACAATTCGAAAAGAAAATTGAATACAGCTAAACTTTTAATTGCTGATGATTCAACAGAAATTGTTATTGGAACTTATAATAATAAAGTGAAAGGATACAGTGCCAGTGCGGCCAATAATGCTTTTAAAGAGCCTTCTACCGGAATTTACTTTACTCAGTTAGTTCACGGACAGCAAAAATTTATTAGGTTCTTTAATTTTTCTGAATTGAAGAGTTTGGTTGTCTCAATGAATGCAAAACGAACTTTTCGACTGAAAAATAAGGAAGCCCGTTATAAGATAAATAGGAAGGAGATTTCATTCGATTATTCATTGCTGTTGCATAATGTTATTGTGAAAGACAATCAATACATCTTTTTAGCTGAAACTTATTTTCCCGAATATCATAATGTTTCCTACACTTCTTACGATGCTTATGGGAGACCTGTAACTTCTACTTATACGATCTTTGACGGTTATCGTTATTCTGATGCTATTATTGCCAGTTTCGATAAAAAAGGCAATTTGCTTTGGGATAATTCTTTTGAAATGAAAGATGTATTGTCAATGAATCTGGACGAAAGAGTTGAGGTGATGTTTAGTGACGATGATATTATTTTAACCTATAGTAATGAGGGTGAAATATTCTCAAAGATTATTCGTGGCAGTGAAGTGATAGAAGGTAATTCGTCAACACCAATTCAAACTAATTACAAAAATGATAAGATACTTTCGGACTACAACTCAGATATGATTTACTGGTATGGGGATTACTTTATTTCATACGGCTATCAACGCATTAAAAACAATAGTCCTGAAAGCAAATCGAAGCGAACGGTTTTTTATTTTAATAAGATTGGCTTTTATTGATGAGAAGACCGTTGACCTTAGTTAATAGAAATAGCCTTAAGGTTGTCAATTGTCAGCCAATTAATCTCTGCCTTATTATGTTTCAGGTTTATCGTTTAGAATTTGATCTACCCACTGACGATAAGCAACTTGCTCAGTAATTTTTGATGGTTGATTAATGATCTTTGAAGGCAAATCCTTTACATGTTTTTTATCACGGTTGAAATCCTTGCAGTTTTCAACAGAGGTAAGTTTATCTTTTTTAATTAACCGTGCAATATATTTTTGAACTCCGCAATGCTCTTTAATTAGTAATATGCCTTTTTCAGTAATAATTTGATTATCGTCTTCGCCCCATGCCATAATCAAATATTCTTTTATCATAAATTCATAGATTGCCTCCCATTCTTCTGCTTCTATATTTAATTTGCAGGTTAGTTTGAAATAATTGGTTCCGTAAGGATAATATCCATAAAAAAGGTTTAAAATGTAATCTACCTTTTGATAACATATCAGGTCGTTCATTGGTTTTGACATCTTATGTTTCTATGTAACAGAGTTGTTAGTTATTTAAATTTATTTTTAGTAGCATACATTTGTTTTTGCTTAAACTTAGATTTACTTATATGACGATCAGGAAAAATCTTCTTATATCCGTTTGTTATTTAGCAATATCATTAATTAAGTTTCAACTTAGGAATGCTAGTACAAATTTACTTAAAATAATGTAACCTTCAAATTTTATCTTAACTTTTTTTTGTTTTAAATGGTGAATTGCTCTGTTTACTCGTTGCTTTACAGTCAGAATATCCGAAATTGTTATCCTGAAGTTATTTTTTCTTTTTGGTTTTATTCATTGATTTTAAAATATTCTCATTCATTTTAAAGGTAACGATTTTTGTAATCAACTCAAGAGGTAGCGGTTTATCAATTGGAAACTGAATGACTCCTTTAGAAGTTTTGTAATTAGCTAATTCTTCTTTGAAAAATTGAATTGGCGAGGCCGTAGGGTAATAACCTATATGATTTTTATGAGCTGCATACCAAAGCAATGTCCCTTTATACTTATGAGAGACCATACCATAACTTATTATTTCTTCTGATTCAGGAGCTGCGTTAATTATTGTTGACCTGAGTTGTTTAAGGATTTTCTGAATTTCTGTCGGAAAACCAGTAATATATTTTTCGATTTCGTTTGGAATTGTTGAAGGCATAATATAGTTGATTTTAATTGGTGAAATGATGTTGTAAATTTTCTGGTAAAATTATTTTACCCATTTAAGTGTGTTATTGGTTCAGTTTCTTTCAAAAAAAAGCCTTGATGCTTTTGCATCAAGGCTTTTTAATTCATTAAAGAATCAGCTTAGGGCCATAAAGCTATGGCTGCATAGTCGGCTGCAGAAAGAGGTGTGCCGCCTGTGAATTGCCATATATAACTTAAGATTTCTGATTCGTGAGTTGGTAGAGAGCTTTTTCCTTTTAAGGCAGCAATAAAATGAACTACCTGATCGTTGGTACTAACTACCCTAGGTTTGTAGATTGAAGTAAAAGTAGGAGCATGAGATCGGAAGAGCACACGTCTGAACTCCAGTCACCTGAAGCTATCT
>CAYYQJ010000355.1:0-4278 GCA_964473775.1 uncultured Bacteroidales bacterium
TCATCAGGTGAAAAAGAATTCAACAATTATTGGGGAATATGTTTATAATGCCGACCATACGGTTTCAACAATCACTTCATATAATGATGATGGGAGTTTTGGCTGTAGCAGCTCATTTATTTATAATTCATCAGCCAGAGTGGTAAAAATAAACAATGTGTATTCCAACACTGCTTATAACTCGTATGATACATGTTATTATAATTCAAATAATCAGCTAACGAATCTGATTAATTTCTGCAATGGCGTACAGGATCACAATCAAGCAGTTCAATACGATGGTTCAGGACGTATGATTCATTTTTATTATAATTATGGCGGAGGAATGTTTGGAACCAATTATATCTATGGCAGCAACTTCAATCCTCTGAAAGAATACGATTCGGGCGACCTGGTTTGCGATACAACTTATTATAATTACGACAATAAAAAGAACATAAAAATAAAGGGATGTCCGGGTTTGATTCCTGATGAATTTTCGGAAAATAATATCATTCAACAGATTCACAACAATCAAAGTGGCATTGCGAAACCTACTGATTCTTATAATTCCATTTTTGAATATAATAGCAACAACCTTCCCGTCAAGGAAACCCGAACCTATATGAATAATACAGTGGTGGTTTATGAATATATCTATTACTAAACCGGATTTTAATTGACAGCAGAGAAAAATCGCTTTTAATCATCAATCTTATTTGATAATGATAGAAAGGCATTTTGTTGCCATCACCTAATAAAAAAGGCTCAGACCAACGCCTGAGCCTTTTCTTTTAAAAACGTATTATTTATTCGTTATCAGTTACCATTTCGCAACGACACATCAGGTTTCTATCGCCAAAGGCATCATCAATGCGGGTTACTGTGGGCCAATATTTATCATCTGCCGACCAACTCATCGGGAAAGCAGCTTTCTGACGACTGTATGGAAATTTCCATTCGTCAGCCGAAACCATCTGAGCGGTGTGAGGCGCATGTTTTATAATGTTGTCTGCTTTATCGGCTTTGCCGGAAGCTATTTCGTCAATCTCTTGTTTAATAGCAATCATAGCATCCACAAAACGGTTGAGTTCGTAATAAGGTTCACTCTCGGTAGGCTCAACCATCAGGGTTCCATGAACAGGAAATGCTACGGTAGGCGCATGAAAACCATAGTCCATCAATCGCTTTGCGATATCAATTGCGGCAATGCCTGTTTGATGTTCTATTTCGTTGCAATCGAGAATCATTTCATGAGCAACGCGGTTCTTAGTTCCTGAATATAAAATGGGATAATAATCTTCGAGGCATGATTTCAGATAATTGGCATTCAAAATGGCATAGCGTGTAGCTTCGGTAAGCCCCGCACCGCCCATCAGCTTAATATAAGCATAAGAAATGGTGAGCACCATCGCGCTTCCAAAAGGAGCTGACGAAACAGCAGTGATACCATCGCGGCTATTAATGCAGGTGCAATAAATGTGCTGTGGCAAAAAATCCACCAAATGTTTGGCAACGCCTATAGGACCCACGCCAGGACCGCCGCCACCATGAGGAATGGCAAAGGTTTTATGCAGATTGAGATGACAAACATCGGCTCCTATACGTGCAGGACTGGTAAATCCCACCTGAGCATTCATATTGGCACCATCCATGTAAACTTGTCCGCCAAACTGATGAATGATGTCGAAAATTTCCATAATATTTTCTTCAAACACACCATGTGTGGAAGGATAAGTAGCCATTAAAGCCGCCAAAGTATCTTTATATTGCATGGCTTTTTCACTTAAATCGGCGATATCAATGTTGCCGTTGGTATCGCATTTCACAACCACAACTTTTAAACCGGCCACCACAGCACTAGCAGGATTGGTTCCATGTGCAGAAGCAGGAATCAACACCACATCACGATGACTGTCGCCACGGCTGGCATGGTATTTATGAATCACCATCAGTCCGGTATATTCGCCGGCAGCACCCGAATTGGGTTGAAACGAAATGGCATCAAAACCTGTGATGTTGCAAAGCGCTCTTTCTAGTTCGTGAATCATATACAAATAACCTTCCGACTGATCGGCAGGAACAAAAGGATGCAAATTGCCAAACTCGGGCCAACTCAAAGCAAACATTTCGGCAGCAGCATTCAGTTTCATGGTGCACGAGCCCAAAGGAATCATAGAACGATTGAGCGAAAGATCTTTAATTTCAAGTTTCTTAATATAACGCATCATTTCGGTTTCGGAATGATAAGTATTGAAAACAGCATGCGTAAGATAAGTGGATTGTCGGGTTAAATCAGCCGGAATGGTTTGTATTTTATTACATTCTGTTTTGTTGCAAACATACTCGGCAAAAGCCTTTCCATTGGCTTTGGCAAACACCGAAAGCAGTAGGTTAACATCTTTCAGTCCTGTAGTTTCATCAATAGAGATGCCTATTTTATTATCATCAATATACCGCAGATTTATTTTATTTTCGAGTGCCATTTTACGAATGTCGTCAATCTTCACATTTTCGGGAAGAATCACTTTCAGAGTATCAAAATAGTATTCGTTTTTCTGAGTATAACCATATTTTTGAAGCTCGCCTGATAAAACACCTGCCAGAATATTGATATGACGGGCAATTTCAAAAAGACCTTTGGGCCCATGATATATGGCATACATGCCCGACATGATGGCAAGCAAAGCCTGTGCAGTACAAATATTTGAGGTGGCACGTTCGCGTTTTATATGCTGCTCGCGGGTTTGCAAAGCCATACGTAAAGCACGGTTTCCGTTGGCATCAACCGAAACACCAATGATACGACCTGGAATACTGCGTTTAAATTTTTCGGTAACCGCAAAAAATGCAGCATGCGGACCACCAAATCCCATAGGCAAGCCAAAACGCTGTGTACTGCCACAAACCACATCAGCACCCCATTCGCCCGGAGGTGTAAGCATGGTGAGCGATAGCAAATCGGCAGCAACAGCCACCGAAACTCCTGCAGCATGTGCCTGATTAACAAACTCTGCATAGTTATTAATTTTTCCACATGAGGTAGGATATTGAACCAAAGCGCCAAAATAAGTGGCATCAAGGGTAATCTCTTTATGTTTTCCGATAACCACTTCAATACCTAATGGAGCGGCATGGGTTTTAATTACTTCTATGGTTTGCGGAAACACACATTTGGAAACAAAAAAACGGTTTACATTATTCTTCACCTGATCGCGGCTTCGCGCTCCAAAAAACATCACCATGGCTTCGGCGGCGGCAGTGCCTTCGTCGAGCAAAGATGCATTGGCAATAGGCATACCCGTTAAATCGGAAATCATGGTTTGGAAATTCAGCAGGGCTTCGAGGCGACCTTGCGAAATTTCTGCCTGATAAGGCGTATAAGCCGTGTACCAACCCGGATTTTCGAGAATATTGCGCACAATAACACCCGGAACAATGGTGCCATAATATCCCAAACCTATAAAATTTTTATAGAGTTTGTTTTTTGCGCCCACCTCTCTGATGTGATTTAAAAACTGAAATTCGTTGATGCCATCCGGAATATTCAGCGGCTCAGCCAGGCGGATGGATTGCGGAATGGTTTGATCAATGAGTTCGTCGATAGAAGTAACTCCTATCTTTTTCAGCATATTATCTACTTCAGTGCCTCTGGGGCCATTGTGACGGGGAACAAAATTGTTTGTGATCATGATATAAGAATTTTAGGTTGCATTAAATTTGCATATTTTGAGCAATAAATTTCCGGCAAAGATAAAATATTAATAGAAATAGAAAGCAGAAAATTGGTGTTTAACGTTGGGAAGATGGAAGTGGAAAGTTAGATGGAAGTTGGAAGACAAAAACAATAGTTGTATAAAGAGAAAATCCTTTGAGCAATTTTGATTTAATTTTGGTAATATGCTCCGAAGACCTAGTAATATGAACCGGAGAATTGGTAACATGCACCGGAGACTTGGTAATGTGCACCGGAGACTTGAGAATATTCACCGGAGACTTGTGATGTAGGTTAATTGAGAAAATTGGATTATGGAGTTTTTAAAGTTTATGATGTAAAGACATAGATACAAGGGGAGATTGACTGAGAAGCACGGTCGTGTATTTATCCCAAATTAAGCATTAGAGTAAAATATGTCTGTATTTACTTGAAAAACAAATTAATATACCATTAATTTTCTAATGCGTAGCATTAGAAAATTATCACAATAAGTGCTTTTAAATCTAGAAGTTGCAAGGGTTATTTTACAATTGAAAATTTGATAATTTCACCAGTTTTGTTTTTAATGCGTAATCTGGGTT
>CAYYQJ010000356.1:0-4260 GCA_964473775.1 uncultured Bacteroidales bacterium
CATAGAATTCCTGTGTAGGTGCTGTACCACCTATATGACTATCATCGGTTCCAACGAAGGATACCGAACATGTTCCGGGAATAAATGTTCCTCCATTGTTTGTCCAGTCGCCTGCAACTGATATATCAGTTGCAGTGCCTGCATCAAAAGAGGCAAGAGCTGAAATTTCTATATTATGTGCCTGAAGGCTGGTAGGTCCGTCACAAACTGTACGTTTTAAATGTTGAAGTGATGGACTTTCTCTAAGTCTGAGGTTATTGAATATCTGTGGATTTGTCGTACCGCCAATATGACTGTCTCCTGTTCCTCCATAAAAACTTACAGTACATGTTCCCGGCGTAAATGTTCCATCGTTTGTCCAGTCGCCACCAACAGAAATTAAAGCTGATCCTGCATCCAGTGTACCGCCTACATCAATGGTAAGGTTATGTGCGAAACCAAATCCTTTCGATTCATTGAAAAATTTTACAGTGCCGGTTTTCATTCTACAACTCTCCCCATGCACTTCATCATTCAAATTACTATTATGTAACTCAACAATTCCTGAAGATTTATCAAAAACAATATCACCTAAAAAACAAGAACTTGAAGCTCCAAATAAGCAGATTTGGTCTGCGACACCACTAAAAGTTAGCATAGAGGTAGTGGCAGCATAGGTTCCATCCACCCTCAGGTCTCCTGAAAGGTTAACATCAAGTGAACCTGCATCGAACATTCCGCCAGTGGTAATCATAAGACTTCTGGCAAGTCGAACATTAACAGCATTTAACCCTTTCTTGCATGTGCCAGTGGTCACTGTCAGATCATGTGCAATAATCATATTAGCATCCATAACTACTAAGTCCGGAATACCATCTCTACTAACATCCAAATTATAGAAAGTTTGTGGTGATGCTGTTCCACCTATTGTTGAAGAACCGCTACCATCAAATATTACGCTACCTGTGCCGGGTATAAATGTTCCATCGTTTGTCCAGTCTCCGCCTACGGTAAGTTCATTTGATCCGGCAACCGTAAAAATTGCTCCGGCATCTATGGAAACACTGTTTTGAACTATTGTGTTATGCTTGATAGCAACACGTGAATTAAGAGTAGCTTCAGAAGTCTTCGCTCTTGCTCTACGCAAGACTATAGATTGTGTCCCATCCAAATCAATGCCGGCTTCATTCTCGAAACTTACATCCCCAAAATTACTTGCTGGAGGCGAATCGGTGGGGTCATAATATAATGTCTGAAGAGTAGAACCTGCCATAGTTAGTTTTCCATCTACACAATCAAATTGCCCATGAACCGTTAAATCTCCTCCAAGCACTAATTCTACTGATGAAGAAACTTGCATAAGCGCACCTGCATCTACATCAAAAGTTCCTGTTGCTCCTGGAGCAATAGTTCTTCTGTTAAGTGTCACATGTCCTACATATTGCTTGCCTTTTTTAACAGGAACATCTGCTGAACCACCCACTGAAACACTGGATGGATTACTAAAGCTTACGTCACCAAAATTACTTGGTGGCAAACCCTGCGAAGGACTATAGTCCAGCACCTGTGCTGATGAGCCGTCGAAGGTAAGTTTTCCTAAAGAACAGTCAAATTGTCCATGTACTGTCATATCTCCTGTAACGTGTAATTCTAAACCGTCTCTTACTGTTAATGAAGCTCCATTGTCAATTCTCAAAGTTGCTATAACTATTCCTGCAATAGCTCCTCCTGAAATGCCTGCAATTGGGGAGTGTTGAGTTCCTGTAGGTATTAAAACGGGAGTAGATGACCTTGGAACTATCCCGCCACACCAGTTATTTGGATCAAACCAGTCTGAACTTGCAGTTCCCGTCCATTCTCCTTCATTGCTACACTGAGAACTGCTTTGTGAAAAAACAGCAAATGGTGAAGATAAGTTTGTGGCTGATACAAGATATTGCCAATCAGAAGAACCCGATGATACTGCTGAACCGCTTGCACTATAACTCCATGTCCCTCCAAGATACTGACCAATATAAGCATGTGACCGGTCAAAATCAGCCGATTCATCTGAAGTGCTCCACTGAAGTTTAATACTGAGGTCAGTACTTCCAGAAAGATCTTTTTAAACCAACCACGTGAAAGGAACAACATTTGAAGTTATAATTCCTACAGGATTCATATCAGCATCATAGCTGGTTCCTACTCCTTCAGAAACGCTTACACTGAAATTATCATCTGGTGCGCCACTTGCGAGTGTCAGTTCAACAGGCAAATAGTTTGTCAGTGTACCTATTGGAATAGTCCTTTGGGAAGCATAAGCTGATTTTAAATTAGCCTTTACTTCCGATTGTTTCGATCTTGCCTGAAATTTTATGGCAAAATACTTGTCATGGTCATAGTCTTGGATTGAACCATTTTCTCCCAAAGTGAAATTGCATTCATCCAGAGTAAGTTTTCCATGAACAAAGTCCAAAATACCATCGGTACTCAGGTCAGTATGTGCCTCAATACCATTTGTATTGTCTAAGGTCAGGTCATTGAAAGTGCAAGCCGAAGTTCCCACAACATGCTGCAATACATTAGATCCACTGAACACTACTCTTCCTGTCCCAGGAATAAATGTTCCACCATTATTTGTCCAGTCTCCTGCTAATGAAACAGTAGATGCAGTACCTGCATCAAAAGATGCAAATGATGAAATTTCAATATCATGTGCATGCAAACTTGTTGTGCTTCCTGCACAAACAGTATGTTTTATTTGACCTGTACTTGCCAATGTTGGACTCTCTCTAATCATAAGTTTATAGAAATCCTGACTAACAGATGTACCGCCTATATGGCTGTCGCCTGTTCCTCCGGAAAAAGCTACCGTGCTTGTGCCTGGAATTACTGACCCACCATCATTCGTCCAGTCTCCTGAACAACGTATCCTGGAACTTCCCAGGGCTACTGATGCGCCATTGTCTATTCGAACAGAACCATAACTGCTGCTTGAGCTTTGATCATACCAGGTTGCAGAAGAAGAACTGAATTGAATCTGACCGCATGCAAGACTTGCTCCGTTTGAAACAGAAAGACTTGCACTTGCAGTTGGCACTGAACTTATCCTCACGCGAGGAAGTAGTTGAACAGAACCCGCAACCACCGAAACGTCTTTTGCCTCAACAGGGTCACTACTTGTAGTTGTTCCGCTTTCAAAAACCAACTGACTAAATGCATTGGAACCCTCCATACTACCACTCAGTATGTGTGCGCATGAATTATCCCCACAACGGAATCTAACAGTCGACGAACCTGATGTAAAAGTTCCATCATTTGTCCAATCACCACCCAGACTAATTTCTCTTGACCCAACAACCTCCATGCTGGCACCTGTTCCTATAGTGAAAGATTCCTGAAAACTTAATGAAATATCAGAACTTACCTTATAATAATCATATCCTTTTTTCGATAACCAAAAGGCTAAAGCCAAGGCATCAGGAGCACTGGTTATGGTAACACCTGCAGGATTACTAAAACTAACATCCCCAAAATTACTGGCAACTGAAGCTGCATCCGGAGCATAAGTAATCACCTGTGCGGTAGTTCCATCTAGAGTTAATTTTCCATCTGCACAATCAAATTGTCCATGAACTGTTAAATCTCCTCCAAGCACTAATTCTACTGATGAAGAAACTTGCATAAGCGCACCTGCATCTACATCAAAAGTTCCTGTTGCTCCTGGAGCAATAGTTCTTCTGTTAAGTGTCACATGTCCTACATATTGCTTGCCTTTTTTAACAGGAACATCTGCTGAACCACCCACTGAAACACTGGATGGATTACTAAAGCTTACGTCACCAAAATTACTTGGTGGCAAACCCTGCGAAGGACTATAGTCCAGCACCTGTGCTGATGAGCCATTAAAAGTAAGTTTTCCATCTGCACAATCGAACTGTCCATGTACTGTCATATCTCCTGCAACTGCAAGTTCGGATGTAGCCGGAACACGAAGTACTGTTCCCGGATCCACAACAACGCTATTCTGAACTGCTGTTAGACGAAGTATTGAAACAGTGCCTGAGTGTCCTGATGGTGTTAGTCTATAAACTGTAATGTCATGATTACCTGTAAAGTCAACGCTTACAGGGTTGCTACAAACTACTTCTCCATAATTACTTGTTGGAGATGTTGGATCAGGACTATTATCCAGCACCTGTGCTGATGAGCCGTCGAAGGTAAGTTTTCCTTCAGCACAATCAAATTGTCCATGTACTGTCATATCTCCTGCAACTGCAAGTTCGGATGTAGCCGGAACAC
>CAYYQJ010000357.1:0-4254 GCA_964473775.1 uncultured Bacteroidales bacterium
TCGTGAGTTCCCACAGCAATAAAAATACTGTCGAAACCCTGTTCTTTCAGAGCGATCAGGTTTTCTATCTTTTTATTCACCTCTATCTTCACACCCAGAGCAGTAATATTTTCAATATCCCTGTCGACCACATCCTTTGGCAAACGGTATTCAGGTAAAGTAAGTTTCAACATTCCACCTGCCTGTGAAGCCGCTTCGAATATGGTAACGCTATGTCCTTTTAATGCCAGATGATAGGCGGCAGTGAGACCGGCAGGACCTGAACCTATAACGGCCACTTTCTTTCCTGATTTCTTTTCTATGTCGATGACAGGTGCCTGGGGATATTTATCGTAATAGTAATCGGCAAAGTACCTTTTTATTTTGCGGATATCCACAGCCGTATCCAGTCCTGCCCTTGAACAGGCATTCTGGCAGGGAGCATAACAGGCGCGTCCGAGACTTCCCGGTATGGGAATATCTTCCAGGTGCAACTTCATGGCATCCTCATACTGTCCGTTTCGGGCCAGGGTTATAGATCCGTATGGTTTTACACCACCGGGACATTCGTTGATACAAGGGGCCGAAGTATCCATGCGGTCGATGATGGCAATACGGGGATTGGCAAGACTGAAGGGGATATAAGCCACTTTCCTGCCGGCCAGATTGCAGTTATATTCATCATTGCGTATCTCCGGACAAACTACTTCGCATTCCTGGCAACCGGTGCAGGCTTCGGGAATCACATAACGGGGGTTTTTATTGATTTCCACCTGAAACTCATCGCCGTTTTTGGTAATTCCTTCAACTTCGCTGTTGAGCAAAAGTTTGATGTTGGGATGGCGTGCCGTTTCCGACATTTTAGGAGTGGTAATACAGGCGGCACAATCGAGCGTTGGGAAAACCTTGCTCAACTGTATCATTTTACCACCAATAGAAAGGCCTTTTTCAACCAAAAGTACCTGATGGTTCATATCGGCAAGGCTCAATGCAGCTTCCTGACCTGCAATGCCCCCACCAATCACCAGTGTATCGTATATTTTTTCTTTTTGATCCATAATCAAAGGTTCATTAATGATGAATAATTTTAATTAGGCCGATAAACTTCCGTGGCCACTTCACCCAGTTCGGATAATATCCTGCTGAAGTTATCCATATGCCCTGCAAAGGGTTCGGCACATACAGAACAAATAGCCGCCATACGGATGCGCTTCGGGTTGATATTGTTAGCCTTCATCAGTTTCTGAGATTCAACAATAATGGTGTTGGTATGCTCAGCACATTTCGGACTATAAGAACATTCATGTCCGTCAGCTGCAATAAAAACACCGTCAAATCCTTTTTCAAAAGCACGCATGATCCAGCGGGGCTTTATTCCTGAAGAGCAAGGCATACTTATTACATAAACTGCAGGCGAATAATGTATCTTGCGCAATCCTGCCTGATCGATTCCGGGATCAGAGATTTTATCGGTTGAAAAAACCAATATCCTGGGTTTAAATTTTTCTGTTGACATGGGTCTGTGTTTTATTATTTCTTTGATCTGATTTCTATTTTTCCATTATTTTCCTTCAAAATTCATGGCGTACTTTTCCTATAGCAGCATATCACAACTACTTCAGTATATTAATAACCAAAGGAAAAGATATCAGCCTGTATTATCAGGCTGAAGAGTCACGCTATGCTTTTTTCAAAAACAAACGGGTGTAGCTGTCTTCTTCAACTGTACCCAGAAAATCATGTTCCATTTTTTCGCACCAGCGGGGAATATCGTGTTTGGTTCCTTCGTCTGATGACATTATCTCCATGATCTCACCCGATTCAATATCGCCAATGGCTTTTTTAGCTGCCAATAATGGTCCCGGACATGCGGTTCCTCTTGCATCAACAATTTGATTGGCAGTAACATTTTTTAATTCTTCTGTTGTCATTTTCTTTTCTCCTGATATTTTTATATAAATAATTGCACTTTACTTTCAGATGCATCAGCCAAAAAGGTAGCTACACCGCAAATGTTCATGTTGGGATAATCTATCATCTCTTCCTTTTTGAAACCCATCAGGTCCATAGACATTTCGCAAATGTTGATCACCACACCGTATTCTGCTGCTACTTTAAATAATTCGTCCAGCGATGCCACATTCTTTTTCTTCATCAATCCTTTTATCATGGCTGAACCCATGCCGCCCATGTTCATTTTCGATAGCTTAAGTTTGTTCTTACCTTTGGGGAGCATCATTCCAAACATTTTTCCCATAAAGGATTTACCCTTGGCACTCTTTTTCGGATCGCGCAAAGCTGCAGTAGCCCAAAAGGTGAAGAACAGTTTCACTTCCATATCATAAGCTACAGCACCTGTAGCTATAATCATGGCAGCAAGAATTTTATCGAGATCGCCTGAAAAAACAACCATAGATAATTGGTCTTTGGTTCCCTTTTCAAGTTTACCAACTTTTTTCTGCAATTGCAGTAATTGACTTTCAAAATCTGTACTCATAATTTCTAAAATTTTGTTGGTGCAAAACTAGAATTACTTTATGAGATACAAATAAAATGACTATGTAGTTGCGCATAGCCAACTGTGATTATTATCACAACGGTTTTTTTATAAAGTTGACCAATTTTTCTGTACTTTTGCTTCAATAAGTTTCAACATAAAATGACAGAACGAGATTGCATAGGCTGCGTGTTTAAATCATCCGCAGGCAAGGAATTAAATCCTGAGGAATCTGAAATTTTGCAGAACAATAGTGCCTTGGTTTTCTTTAAGAAAGGTGATCTTATATTTAAACAAGGTGCTTTATCAACCAATGTGGCTTACTTAAGAACAGGTATTGCTAAGGTGCACAAAAAGGGCCCGGCAAGCGATAAAATTATGCGAATTGTAAAAGCCCCATCCTACATGGGCATCCCTACCACTTTCGGCGATAAGATAAATCAATATTCGGCCACTGCATTGGAAAATACCAGCGTATGTTTTATTGACAGCAATTTGTTTCGCAATTTTATTCTTAAGAATGGTACTTTTGCCTATCAGGTGATTGTAGAACTTTGTGAAAACGAGCTTCGCGATTACGAAAGATATGCCAATCAATCTCAGAAACAAGTTCCGGGAATGGTAGCAGAGACTTTGTTATGCATGTCGGATAAAATATTTCACAGTCCTAAGTTTACCATTCCTTTAAATCAAAGCGAACTGGCTAATCTTGTGGGAGCTTCCCGCGAAAGCATCAACAGGGTGTTATCTGATTTTAGTGCGAATGGTATTATTGAATTTCATGGAAAGGAAATAAATATTCTTAACCAGGATGCCTTGGAACAGATTAGCGAAAAAGGGTAAATCTTTCAGAGTTACAAATTTTAGTGTTGGGTTTTTAATCCCTTACATCACAAATATTTTCAGACTGATTCTTATCATTAACAATAAAATTGTTTTCAGTCAGGGAGATAATTGTTGTACCTTTGTACTTCAATTCATGAAAATGCATTTTCTAAATAAATCAATAA
Source organism: uncultured Bacteroidales bacterium (assembly GCA_964473775.1). Classification (GTDB taxonomy): domain Bacteria; phylum Bacteroidota; class Bacteroidia; order Bacteroidales; family CAIWKO01; genus CAIWKO01. The sequence goes on from CAYYQJ010000357.1 coordinate 3,487, forward strand.
CCATTATTTGTTTGATAGCTTTTGCTATCAGCACCATTGGTGTTTCTGTGCAAATGCATTCGTGCAAGATGTCGGGACAAACAAAAGTGGCTTTGTTTCCCGAAATATTTGGAAAAACCCTTTCGTGTTGCGAAGTAGCAAAACCTGCAGGCAATCATCACGAAAACTCCATTCAAACGGTTCCCTGCTGTAATAATGTCTTCAAATATTCTAAGATATCTTCCTTATACAATACTTTTTCGGGCAACAATCCATTCAAATACGTTTTGAATGTTCCTGATTTTGGTTTTGTTCAGGAACAAATAACTGATTTTTCTAATAGAATTATTGCCGGCAGTTACCGACCGCCTCCAGAAAAACTGTTCGGGAAAATTCTTCTTCATTTTATTCATAACATCAAAGTCGATTTGCCTTGTTAGTCCTGAAGTTGTTCTAACTTTATTGGATTAAACACTCTTTTTATTATACAATCATTTAAATCTCCATGGGGATTTAATCATTACAAATTTTAAAATTAAGGCAAATCATCATGAAAAATAAAATATGGATTATAGCAATCATCCTCCTGCTGAATATTTCAATTAGCTATTCACAAAACATTTCCGGTGTGGTTTTTGAAAACACCGATAACAAAACAAACAATCCTGTGCCCGGAGTTACCGTTTACTGGCTTGGCACAGGCAATGCAACTTCTACTGACGCTCAGGGAAAGTTTAAAATATCAAAAACAGGCATCACCGATTTACGTTTAATCTTTAGTATGATGGG
>CAYYQJ010000358.1:0-4241 GCA_964473775.1 uncultured Bacteroidales bacterium
GATAGCTTCAGGTGACTGGAGTTCAGACGTGTGCTCTTCCGATCTATCCTGTTTGTATTGTTCATTGCGACAAGCACAATTTGGTAGAAAATGTAGAGTATTTTAACGGATATTATATCGGAGTTGACGAAAAACCAGTAAATATTCAACAATTATTGGTGTATCCAAATCCTTCGGAAGGCATGATAACCATTGAAATTCCTAAAGGTAACAGTAAAACAGATAATCAGATTTTTATTTATAATTCATTTGGTAGTATGGTTTGGCGGACAAAAACTTCTGCATATATTATCAGTACAGATATCAGCCATCTTGCCAAAGGAATTTACTTTGTAAAACTCAATAATGGTGATAAAATAATTACCAAAAAGATTGTTTTGGAATAATCTGATACCATTCATGTTTAAAAGAAAATTGAAAAGACTATTTCTGGTTATATTAATAACCGGAATAGTCTTTTTTATTTATGCTTATCTGGAAACCAGATGGGTGAAGATAACTCGCATAGAGATAATATCGCCAGACATTCCTCTTTCATTTGATAATATCAAAATAGCTTTTGTTTCCGACATTCATCACGGGCCGTATTTATCGGTTGAAAGAGTCAGGAAAATGGTGAATGATATCAATAATCTTCAACCAGATATCATTTTATTGGGAGGGGATTATTCTCACAGAAAAGCAAAATACATAGTGCCGGTTTTTGATGAAATGAACAATCTGAAAGCAAAGCTGGGGATTTATGCCGTTTTAGGCAATCACGACCATTGGGAAGGTGCTGATTTAACCAGAAGTATGATGAAGGCAGATGGTATCAACATCTGCGACAATCAAGCATTTTGGGTCAAAAACGGCAAAGACAGTATTAAAATAGGAGGGGTAGGTGATTTGTGGATGGATCATCAAGTCATCGACAGGACCCTTATAGACCTGAAACAATCAGACTTTTGTATTTTGTTATCTCATAATCCTGATTATATTGAACAGGTGCCCGATACTTTAATAGATTTGGTTCTTTCGGGACATACACATGGTGGACAAATTACCTTATTCGGATGGTGGGCGCCTGTATTACCTTTAGCATTTGGTCAAAAATACCGTTATGGATTAAGCAACACTGGCAAGATGCAATATTATATCACTTCAGGTATTGGAACCATAACACCACCGTTAAGGTTTTTTTGCAGACCTGAAATTGTTTTATTTACTCTTAAAAGGCAATAATTTCCTGAAATATTTTTTTATAACTTTGCACTATTGTAAATTTGAAAATCATGAAAAAGCAATTATACTTTTCCCTTATTTTAATCTTATTAGTTTCCTGTTCTTTGTTTGGACAGGAGAAAGAAAAAAAGAAATCAGGCGAAGGTTTCGGCCTTGAGGTGGGTGTGGGTTATAATTCTATGTTACTGTCGTTAAAAAATCCGGCAGGGAAAGATTCCATGGCAGATTTAACTGATTTGTGGTTGCAACCCTGTTTTCGCTTGCATTACGATATATTGTTGAAAGCTATAGGCGAAAAAAGCAGTTTTAAATTAAAACCTTTTATAGGATATTATACTTTTGGAGGAAAACATCCCGCCGATATCAATGGAGAAAAAATCATATTAGCTTTTGCAACAATAGAGGCAGGGGTGGGGCTTACTTTTGATATCAATAAATGGTTTCAAGTGAGTCCGTTAATAAAAGCTCAATATATTATTTCAGCCAAAGAAAGGCATCTAATCTCAGGTCAGCAAGGGGTTCCAACCACCGATATACGAACAAATTATAATGCTTTAGCTTCCAATGCCGGATTACAGATAAGGTTTAGATATAATCATTTTACGGTGGGATTGGAAGGCTGGATGGGTCTCACCAATTTTAATAAAGAAACAGGCAAATCGGCTAAAGAAAACAACTATCGTTTATTGATAGGATATGAGTTTTAGCTGATAAAAAAATAATTTCCATTATGGTTAACTATCCTGAATTGCAAATCCAATCAAGTAATCTCAACGGCATTTCTACATAATTTTCTTTCTCTTAAACCAAATAAAAATAATTACCGATATCAACAACATGCCGCCCAAAGCAAAATAATAGCCATAATCCCATCTTAATTCAGGCATGATGTCGAAATTCATTCCGTAAATTCCTACTATAAAGGTCAGAGGCAGAAAGAAGGCAGAAAAGATGGTCAACAGTTTCATTACGTCGTTGTTTTTTTTGGCAGTCAGCGACAAATGGGTGTTTAAAATGGTATTGGCATCTTCAATAACTTCTTCATAATTCAATAGCATTCTCAATGTTGTTTCTTTAATATCCTGCAAATGTGAGTATGAATCGGGTTTCACGCTGATTTGGGTGAGTACTTCGCGTGTTAAATTCAATACTTTTTTTGAGATTCTTGCTTTGGATCTTTGGTAATACAAAGATTCTATTGAAATGGATTTCCCGTTTTTCAGGAAGATTTCTCTTTCAAACTCATCCATTTTTTCACTTTGCTTTTGAAGCGGTCGCTCATAAGTATAAAGCATTTCATCAATTATTGCCAGCATGAGTTTTTCGCTGTCGGCGTATTCGTCTGTCATTTCTTTCAGAAACCCGAATGTTGCTCTATGAACCGTGATTAGTCCGCTCTGATTGATAAAAAAGGCTATTTTGTTCGACAATTCTCCTACCGAAGTAACATTATCTGTATCGTTTGCAGAATAAGCCCTTAAAATAATAAAGGAATAATCGCTGCTTACATTTTCGAATTTAGGCAAATGCCCGTGTTCTAATATATCTTCCAACAGGTTGATATCAATACTGATAGGATGAGCCAGCGATTCTAGTTCTTCTTGTAAAGGCTTTTCCAGGTCTATCCATTCAAAGTTGTTGTAGGTTCTTATTGTTTTGCTCATAAGTGTAAATTTTATCTTCCGAAGATGGCTATTAAGGTATTGTAATTATTGCTACTCATTATTAAAAAGTTATACTCTCTCCAAATCAAACCATAGCAAAAGAGTTTGATATTGATACCAAAGTCAATTGAAAAATCAGGCAATTAAATGAGGTACAAACCGACTCAAATTTTCTGTAATCAGTACATCACTTTCTCTTACACCAATACCAGCAGCTTCTTGCCCAATCACCCAACTGCCAATTACTGCGTATTTCTTGTCGAATTCCGGCAACTCGCATAATTCCTGATATATAAAACCTTCTTCACCATATTCTCCATCGGTTTCGGTAACCACAGCATTATCTTTTACAATTGAAATATTTGCGCCTTCTCGCGAAAGCAATGGTTTTTTAATATAGTTATATCCTAATTTGTATTTTTCTTCTTTAAAATAGGCAGGCAATAGATTTTCGTCAGAATTATTCAAACTCCATAATATCGGCAAAATAGCCTTATTGGATAATATCATTTTCCAACTTGGCTCAATCCAATACGACTGGTTTTTATCAGCGATTATATTCTTACCAAAATCTTCATTAACTAACCATTCATAAGGATACAGCTTGAAAATGTTCTTAATCGAAAAATTATAAACATCAAAAAATTCGTTTTCCTCAGCCGACCATCCTATATCATCAATAAAAATAAATTTCGTGTCCAATCCTGCCTGTATGGCACAATCTCTCAGATACTCGGTGGTGGTAAGGTCTTCAAGAGTGTCTTTTATGCATGAAAAATGTAATGGGTAAGGATATAAATAGTCCTTCAAATATTTCCAATATTCAACCAGCTTTTCGTGAATGGAATTAAACTGATCTTTTGCAGCATTAAAATCCTGCAACCAATACCATTGAACTATTGAAGCTTCGAATAATGAAGTGGGAGTATCAGCATTAAATTCTAATAGCTTAGGAACTCCGTTTCTCATCGAGAAATCAAATCGTCCATAAATGGCAGGCGAATCATCTTCCCATGTTTTTTCGATATGTGGAACAAACCATTCAGGAATAAAAAACTTATGATATAATTTGTTGTCAATAACGTATTGAACTGCTTCAAGGCACTTTCCCCAAAGTTTGTTGGTAGCATTTTCAATAGTAAGAATTTCCTCCATAGTAAATTCATAATAAGCAGATTCGTCCCAATAGGGTGTATCGCTTGAATGAAAACCAAAACCTATGTTTTCTACTTTTTGCTGCCAGTTTTCTCTGGGTTGTATAATATGTCTTTTCATAATTTTTTACTAGGATGAAACATGAAATGCACAGATCGGAAGAGCACACGTCTGAACTCCAGTCACCTGAAGCTATCT
>CAYYQJ010000359.1:0-4206 GCA_964473775.1 uncultured Bacteroidales bacterium
TGCCTGAGGGATTAAAATTGCAGCTGGATGAAAATATTGCATCTAAGCCATATATTACTATGACCTTGCTATTGATGCATCAGTTTGGGATTGAATATTCGTGGAAGGATAATATTATTGAGATTCAAAAACAAAACTATATTCCTTATAATTGTAAAGTTGAGCCCGACTGGTCTGCTGCTTCTTTTTGGTACCTGATTGTTGCACTTTCTGGTAATGCCATGGTAGAATTGTTGGGGTTAAAGCGAAATTCTTTGCAGGGAGATTCTGTTGTTGCTGAAATTTTTGAACCTTTAGGTGTGAGAACAACTTTTACGAATGATTCAGTAATACTGACAAAAAAAGAAGTAAGCTGTAAGGAATTAATGGCTGATTTCTTCAATACACCCGATTTGTTTCCGCCTGTTATGTCGGCTTGTGCAGGTTTACAAATTCCTTTTCGTTTCACAGGCTTACAAAATCTGAAAATAAAAGAATCTGACCGAATTAAAGCGATGATGACAGAATTAATGAAATTTGGATATCATTTTACTCATGAGCAAGAATCCGGAGTTATAAAATCTGAGAAATTTAAAGGATTTGATGGCGAAACAGAAATTATCTGCAATCCGCATAACGACCATAGAATAGCTATGTCCATAGCGCCATTGGCTTTTTTACATCATTCAGTATTAATCACTGATTCAGATTGTGTATCAAAATCATATCCCAATTATTTTGCCGATTTAAAAAGTGCCGGTTTTAATATTTTTTAATTTTTTATGCTCAATTTAAAAGATATTACTAATTTTATGTAACAATTCGCAAGAAACTTGTCTAATCAATATCATTAATCAAAATTAAAAAAAATGAAAAAAAGTTTTCTAATTATCCTCTGTGCTTTGCTTTTTGCTGGGTTTGGAGTGAATGCACAAACCGATTTGTCGGGAAAAATACCGAAATCACCTAATGTTAAAATAGGTACTTTGCCCAATGGTTTGAAATATTATATCAGGTACAATGCAAAACCTGAAAAAAAAGTGGAACTGCGTTTGGCAGTTAATGCCGGTGCTATTCTGGAAGATGCCGACCAACAAGGATTGGCTCACTTTATGGAGCACATGAATTTTAATGGTCTGAAACATTTTCCTGATAACGAATTAGTTCATTATCTTCAGAGTATTGGAGTAGGTTTCGGTAACGACCTGAATGCTTTTACAGGTTTTGACGAAACGGTTTATATTTTACCTGTTCCCAGCGATGATGCTGAAAAATTGGATAAAGCCTTTACAGTTATTGCCGATTGGGCACACGGAACCTTACTGACTGATAAGGAAATTGATAAAGAACGTGGAGTTATTTTATCAGAAAGCCGTTTGGGAAAAGGCGCTGACGACCGTATGATGAAAGTATGGTTGCCTTTGATGTTGAATGGCTCTAAATACGGACAACGCTTACCCATTGGTAAAGATTCTATTATCGAAAAATTTGATTATAAAGTTTTACGTCGTTTTTATAACGAATGGTATCGCCCCGATTTGCAGGCTGTAATTGTTGTTGGAGATATGCCAGTTGAAAAGGCTGAAAAAATGATTATGGAAAAATTTGGTGACACAAAAAATCCTGCAACCGAACGCCCCCGTCCTGAATTATTTGAAGTAAAACCATTTACTCAAAGTCAGGCGCTTGTTATTAGCGATCTAGAAGCTGATATGACTTATGTGAACCTGTTAGGTAATTCGCATCTTAAAAAAGTGATGGTTACAGATGCTGATTATCTGAATGAACTGATTAATAATCTTTGTTTATCCATGCTTTCCTCACGTTTGGATGAATTGAAAAGTTCAGCTAACCCTCCTTTTATTTATTCTTATGCATATTTGGGTGGATGGGCAAGAGGTTATGAAAACTTTACTGCTGCTGCTGCCTGTGGCCCCGATGGTTTAAAATTAGCCATTCAAACATTGGTTACCGAATGTCTGCGTGTGAAGAAATTTGGTTTCACAGAACAGGAACTGCTTCGTGCCAAAGCTCAGATGTTATCAGATTTAGAAGAACAATTTAATGAAAAAGATAAAACTGAATCAGGTCGTTTGGTTTGGGAATATGTTAATAATTTTCTTTCTAAAGATCCAATACCCGGTATTGAATGGGAATTTAATTTTGCAAAAACACATCTTGCTACAATTACTATAAAAGATTTTGATGTAATTCGTGCCAAAATTGACATTGACGATAAATATTTCAGTTATGCTACTACCAAAACAGCTACAGGATTGCCAACCAATGCCCAATATAAGCAATGGATAGATGAAGCCTTGAAAAGCAATGTTACTGCTTATCAGGAAAAAGAAATTTCATCGAAATTACTTGCAAAAGAACCTGTTGCTGGCAAAATTGTAAAAACCGAGAAGAATGACAAACTTGGAACAACCACCTTTACTTTAAGCAATGGGGCTGTGGTTTGTATTAAACCAACCGATTTCAAAAACGATGAAATACTTATAAAAGGAAGTAAATTTGGCGGATACAGTGCCTATGTTCCTTCTGATTATCAAAGTGCTCAGTTCAGTAATAATGTGGTAGAAGAAATGGGCTATGGTTCTTTCTCGAAATCCGATTTGGAAAAATATCTCCAAGGAAAAAATGTGAAGATTGATCCTGTAGTAGACACTTACACTGAGTATATTGCAGGTAACAGTAGTGTTAAAGACCTGGAAACTATGTTTCAGTTATTGTATTTGAAATGTACCGAACCTCGTATTGATAAGGAAGCATTTAAATCATTTGTTACCCGTTCAAAACAACAACTTGAACTTACCAAACAGAATCCTGAAAACCTTTTCTCAGATACTGTATATAATTTATTGTATGAAGGAAATCCAAGAGCTCATGAAATTGAAAGCCCTGCTGACTATGATAAAATTAATGTCGAAAATGCCGTTGCTTATTATATGGAACGCATTGGAAACCCATCCGGAATGTATTATACCATAGTGGGTTCTTTTACAGCTCAACAAATAACCCCATTGATTGAAAAATATATTGGCGGACTGCAGGCTACTCCATCCAAAGCAGAATTCAGAGATATGGGATTAACTCTTCAACCGGGTAATAAAAGCTACACCTTACGCAAAGGAAAAGAACAAAAAGCCATGCTGACACATTTTATTACTGGCAGTACAACTTATAATCCTGATGATAATTTTATACTTTCACAATTGAACGGAGTTATTAATAACAAAATTACAGATACCATTCGCGAGAAAATGAGTGCTATTTATGGTGGCGGTCTTTATGGTTCGATACAGAAATTTCCAAGAGAACAATATGTTCTGCAATCATATTTCCCTTGTAGCCCGGATAATATTAAGAAAGTTGATTCAGCTTTCCTGCGACTAATTAAAGATGCACAGACTAAAGGCAATATTACAGATAAAGATTGGCAGGGTGTTCGTGAACCGGCATTGGAAAGCTATAAAGTAAATATTAAGAAAAATTCGTTCTGGATGAATCAATTGCAAAATGCACATCTGTATGGCATTGACCCTGAAAGAATACTTACAGTTGAACAACGTTTGAAAGCCATAACACCAGACAAACTTACCGAAGCTGCAAATAAATTTTACAAAACAACCAATTTGTTTACAGGAAAATGGTTGCCGGAAGATAAAAAGTAATGATTTGGTAGAAATACTAAAATATAGAGAAACAAAATTTCGCATCTCTTCTTAGAAAAAATCGCCTTCTTATGAATCATAGGAAGGCGATTTTATATTTATAGACTATGCATCTGAAACCAATGTCTTATAATACTGTGTATAAAAAACAAAAAAGAAACAATCTAAAAATTCAAATTCAAACTCTTACTTTTCAAAGTGGGTTCAAATTAATTCTGAATCAGAAAAATTTAATTTCCACTTAAATAATCCATTAATTCTCAAACTTTTTTTTCATTTTCTTTTGCTGTTTCTAATATAAAACGTAATTTTGCACCCAATTTTATTTTTATTAAATAATTAAATTATTAACCCCTGTCTGTAAGTAATTTACAGGCATACAAAACAAGAAAAAGAAATGATTGAAGAATCAAATTTGAACGAAACAGAAAACGTTCAGGAAAATCAACCTGTAAACGAAGTTCAGGAAGAAACAACACAGGATGTTGTTGAAACAAAAGAAAGATCGGAAGAGCGTCGTGTAGGGAAAGAGTGTTCAGAGCCGTGT
>CAYYQJ010000360.1:0-4198 GCA_964473775.1 uncultured Bacteroidales bacterium
ATCTATTGATAGCCGACAATGTATATTACGACTCAATGGATTCCTATGTAATGCTGGTATATGATTATTTAGAGGAATATCCCGAAAAACAGATTATTTATTTTTTTGAAGCCATTTATAAGGACAATAAAAAGGATATGGCAATTATTGAAGATTACAAAAAATTCATTAAAGAAATCAATCTATCCAAAAGAACCAATAGCAAAGACAAGAACCTTCTTCGTTTAATTGCATACTGCAAAATGCAATACAAAAACATTTTCAATGCTGTAAAATCAAAATTTTCCTCTATGATGACTGATCATAATTTAATAGAATTGCTTCCATTTTACCGAAACGATATATTGTCATTATGCAGTGGAGGTTCTAAAAGAAATGAAATTACAGAAAAGAGGATTCTAACAGTCATTTCCAACACCATCATTGAACGTAAAAGGACTATCTCACTTACCAATCACATCGATACAATCTGCCCTTTTCAAACTCTAAATTCTTCCGATAAGAATTATTGTGAGTTTCTTAAAATAGTCTTATGGAAATTCCCATTCATTGAAAAGACTCCCTATGAACACCTTAATTATATTCGTGAACAACTTTTGCCCCTACTTCAGCCATTCAAGGATAAACTTAAAGAACTTAAAGAAAAATTTTTCACACTCGATTTTAATTCGGAAAATTTGCCTTACTTCAAACAAACAATCTCCGAAAAAATAAATCCTCTACAACAAAGCATTCAACAAGCCATTGACGAGAACATCTTTCTTAGCAATTTAAAAAACAAAAGTTCGGAGAACAGCGGTTTGATATTCTGCCTTGGAATAGCTCCTGCAGAAACCATTGTTAAGTATTATGAGCAAATTAAACTAATTGAATCCTTTGAAGCGAACGAAATGAAGGAAAGAATTTCAAGACACATCAATTTAAAATCAACCTACATCTTCACTTACTTCGATATTCAAAATTAAACCATCAAAAACAATTAATCTATTAAACAACAATCAAGAAAACAACTGAATTATGGAAATATGTTAACTTGCTTGCTCGAGAGGGACTAATAATATAGTCTGTTACCGAACCGATCTATTGCTTGATTTTTTATCTGTAAGAGCAAAATCAGAACATGCTTATTGGAGTTAAAAGAAAACTCATAAGTTGTAATTGTGAAAAATTAAAGACGAGACTTACGGGGAAACACCTAAGATAATGCCAATTTTGCAACAATATTCAGATTAAATCAAAGAAAATTTAATAAAAAACTGTTCAAACCATGTTCAAACCGTAAATAAAAAAGCACTTACTGTTTATCATAAGTGCTTGATTTTGTTGTGGGAGTTACAGGATTCGAACCTGTGACCCCCTGCTTGTAAGGCAGGTGCTCTGAACCAGCTGAGCTAAACTCCCTTTTGAAATTCGGAGGTGCAAATATACATGATTTTTTTTAAAGACAAGGTTTTTTTTTAATTTATTTACTAATTGCATCCTCTATCAGCATTTCTATAAACTCATGTAGCTTGTAACCAAACTTTTTCGCCTGTTGCGGAACTATACTCATTTCTGACATCCCAGGAACGGTATTGATTTCAAGAAAGTATAATTTTCTGCTCTTGGTAAGGATATAATCCACACGAACAACTCCGCTGCAATTTAGTTTATTATAAAGAAAGGTAGAAGTAGAGGCACAGAATTCTTCTATTTCGGGTGTGATTCGTGCCGGAGTAATTTCTTTAGAATTTCCTTCATACTTAGCATTATAATCAAAAAATTCATTCTTAGAAACAATTTCTGTAATAGGAAATACCATCATCTGATTTTTGTAACGAAACAACCCACAGGTAAGTTCTATACCATTAATAAATTCTTCTACCAATACTTCATCATCCCAATTAAAAGCAATAGCTACGGCTTCTTTAAGCTCCTCCAGTGTTTTAACCTTGGTAGTGCCAACACTCGAGCCCCCATTGCAAGGTTTAACAAAAGCAGGAAGGGTTATTTCTCTAACAATCTTTTCAAAATCAATAATATCTCTCTTAAACAAATGAACCGATTTGGCTACACTAACATCTAAAGCTCGTACTATTTTATTACAAAATCCTTTATTAAAGGTGATGGCTGAAACACATGGATTGCTCGAAGTATAGGGTATTCCTAGCATTTCCAGATATCCTTGCATTTTTCCATCCTCACCAGGAGTTCCATGTATGATATTAAAAACACAATCGATTTTTATTTTATTGCCATCAATCAGCAACGAGAAATCATTTTTATCAACATGAATTTCGTTTTGATCTTCATCAATATGACCCCATTTTTCTTTTGTGATATGCACCAGATAAGGATTGTATTTATCCTTATCAATATTTTTAATAATCATTCGGGCGCTATTCATCGAAATATCATGCTCGCCTGAATAACCACCTGCAATAACGGCAATATTTTTTTTCATATTTTATGAATTATTTTTGAACTGCAACAAAATTAAACAAAAGTAACCAACCAGTTAACTATAAAATTCCATATCAAAACAACTCCAATAGCAAAAAGTTTAGACAAATAAAAATTTTGTTTGAATTTGCTAACGAATACCCATAGCATTAAGGTATTTATTCCTAAACCTATAAGTGAAACTATAAAGAAGCGCAAAAATTCAAATCCAATGTGTGGATTATGACTTTCAAATGTCCAGATTCGATTGAAGGTGTAATTCCAACTTGCAGCCATCACAAAACCAATGGCATTGGCAATGTATTTATGGATCCTGATTTTTTCTTTACATAAATAAGTTACTGCAAAATCAATTGTCATACCCGACATTCCAACCACCCCGAATTTCAGGATTTTTAGCAGCATAGTTTTTGTCAGTAAAGAGTTCATAGATATCTGAAATCAAAGGTTATTTACCTAAAACAGTCATCGCTTTTTCGAAAACTTTATCTACAGGAAGTATCACAGGATAAAAAGCTTCATCATCATAAATATTGCGTCCAATGGCTCCTTTCAACTGTGCTTGCAATGTTTTTTCTGCTAGTTTTATGCCTTCTTCATCGCGTTTTATTCCTTTCGATTCAGCATAAGAAACAAAATCATTTAAGATATTTGATGTAACCGAGAATGCTGTTATGAAATTTTTAGCTGACCCATAAGCGCGCAATGCCAAACGGTTTTTGTCAACATAATTGAAAGAAAATTCGCTGATAAGACTCTTGTAAAGAACTTTACGATAGTAAGCCGATAGAAATTCGGTTTTATTCGGAATATAAATATCGGGCATAATACCTCCACCACCATAAACAATTTTTCCATTTGGGGTTTTATATTTAACTGTATCCGAAAAATTCAAACTGTCTATAGTTTCAGCATCTTCTTCTAAAAGTCTTTGATAAAATTCCATATAATAATCTTCCACACTTCCGCTGTAGGGTTTTTGAATGCAACGACCGGTGGGTGTATGATAACGTGCCACAGTGAGTCGCACCGCCGAACCATCATTCAGTTGAATTTGTTCCTGAACAAGCCCTTTCCCAAACGATCTCCTTCCGATTATGAGTCCACGGTCGTTATCTTGAATGGCACCTGACACAATTTCGCTGGCCGAAGCAGTAAATTCATCAATCAGAATTACCAAATCGTTGGTTTCGAAAAGGCCTTTATGACCTGCAAAATACTTCTTTTTTGGACGATGACTTCCTTCTGTATATACTATCAGTTTTTTGTCGGGCAGAAACTCATCTGCCAGATTAATGGCAGCATCCAGATATCCTCCGCCATTACCACGCAAATCGAGTATCATTTTTTTCATACCCTGATTTTCGAGTTTCTGAATGGCCTCAACCATTTCATCATTGGTGGACGCTGAAAATTTGCTAAGTTTTACATATCCAATTCCAGGGCTTGGCATATAAGAAATATCAACAGAATGCGTTGGGATTACATTTCTGGTAATGGTAAAATCTCTGAAGTTTTTTGAGCCTCTGCGAAAAACGCTTACAGTTACCTGAGTGTCTCTTCTACCCTTCAGCTTTTTCATTACTTCTTCATCCTTAATTTTTATCCCTGCTACATTTTTTCCATCAATCTTAATAATTCGGTCGCCACCTAAAATACCCTGAGCTTCCGAAGGTCCGCCGGCTACTGTATTTATAACTGTAATGGTATAGATCGGAAGAGCGTCGTGTAGGGAAAGAGTGTTCAGAGCCGTGTA
>CAYYQJ010000361.1:0-4179 GCA_964473775.1 uncultured Bacteroidales bacterium
TACACGGCTCTGAACACTCTTTCCCTACACGACGCTCTTCCGATCTGACTTGGTATATTCAGGTAAATACCGGATGGAAGATTGTGTTCACGGATTACCCGTAAATGTTGGGAAAGCGGTTCTGTCGCCAACCCGTACTTATGCTCCGGTTATTCTGGAAATGTTGAAACATCATTGTAAAAATATTCATGGGATTATCCATTGTACCGGTGGGGCTCAAACAAAGATTCTGAATTTTATCGGAAATCTTCATGTGGTTAAAGACAATCTGTTTGACACTCCACCCGTGTTTGCTTTAATACAGGAGCAATCAGGTTACGACTGGAAAGAAATGTATAAGGTTTTTAATATGGGACACCGTATGGAGCTTTATGTTCCTGAAAATATCGCTGCTGAACTTATCGCTATTGCTAAACAATATCATATAGATGCTCAGATTATCGGGCATTGCGAAAAATTTGATGCACCAGCCTTAACCATTTCGTCCGTTTACGGACAATTTACTTACTAAAAAAAAATAATATTAATTTTGCACTCAAAATACACCTTTTATGCTTGAGAAACTTGAAGCTATAAATTTACGTTGGGAAGAAATCGGCAGACTGATGAACGAGCCGGAAGCCATAAACGATGTAAAGAGATTTGTTAAACTTAGTAAAGACTACAAAGAATTAACGCCTATTATCGAGGCGTATAAAAAATATGATACCTTGTTGAAACACATGGCTTCGGCTAAAGATGTGATGTATAACGAAAAAGACGATGAGATGCGTGCTTTTGCTAAAGAGGAAGTGGATATGCTTACTCAAGAAAAAGCTCGAATGGAAGAAGAAATTCGTATCATGCTGATTCCTGCCGATCCTGAGGATGGTAAAAATGCCATTGTTGAAATTCGTGCCGGTTCGGGAGGGGATGAGGCAAGTATTTTTGCCGGTGATTTGTATCGCATGTACCTGCGTTTTGCTGAACTCAAGGGCTGGAAAGTGGAGCCTGTGGATATGACCGAAGGTACCGTTGGTGGATATAAAGAAGTAATTATAAACGTGTCGGGTGAAAATGTTTACGGGCAGCTTAAATACGAATCAGGTGTGCATCGTGTACAAAGGGTTCCAAAAACTGAGGCTCAGGGACGTGTTCATACTTCGGCAGCTTCGGTGGTTGTTTTACCTGAGGCCGATGAGTTTGATGTGGATGTGAAAGAAAGCGATATTCGTCGCGATACTTTCTGCTCTTCAGGTCCGGGAGGTCAGTCGGTAAATACCACTTATTCGGCGGTTCGTTTGACACATATTCCTACAGGGATTATCGTTATTTGTCAGGATCAGAAATCGCAGGTAAAGAATATCGAAAAAGCCATGGGCGTTTTAAGAAGTCGTATTTATGAGCAAGAGCATCAGAAGTATTTGGATATTATTTCGTCGAAACGTAAAACTATGGTTTCTACAGGCGACCGTTCTGCGAAAATCAGAACTTATAATTATCCGCAAAGCCGCGTAACCGACCATAGAATTCATCTTACTTTATATAATTTGCAGAACGTAATTGACGGCGCCGGTGTTCAGGAATTGATTGATGCACTGCAATTGGCCGAAAATGCAGAACGATTGAAAGCAGCAGGAGAAGAATAACAAATAACAAAAAACAAATAATAATTACCCTCAATAACTTAATCAACTTAATTACCCTAATCAACCCAATTAACTCAAACAAAACCATGACACGTAAAGAATTATTTAAGAATATCAAAAAAAAGAAGTCGTTTCTATGTGTAGGCCTGGATACTGAGTTTTCGAAGATTCCAAAGCATCTGCTATCTGGGGATGACCCTGTATTTGAGTTTAACAAGAGTATTATTGATGCTACTATCGATTTCACTATTGCTTATAAACCCAATATCGCCTTTTATGAAGCCAGGGGGATTCCAGGTTGGATTAGTTTGCAGAAAACGGTTAATTATCTGGAAGGGTATAGAAATGAAGTGTTTTTGATTGCCGATGCCAAACGTGGCGATATTGGCAACACATCGGCACAATATGCCAAAACATTTTTCGATAAAACCGATTCGGGTTTTGATTTTAATGCGGTTACCGTTGCTCCTTATATGGGCGAAGATTCGATTTCGCCTTTTTTGGCTCATGCCGACAAATGGGTGGTGTTGCTTGCACTTACTTCTAATAAGGGTGCTAATGATTTTCAATTTCAGAAAATTATGACAGCCGATGGTGAAAAACATTTGTTCGAATTGGTGTTGGAAACCTCAAAGAAATGGGGCAATGCCGACAATATGATGTATGTGGTTGGTGCTACACAGGCCAGCATGTTGGAAGGCATACGAAAAATCATCCCTGAACATTTTCTGTTGGTTCCAGGTGTAGGGGCGCAGGGGGGCAGTTTGCAGGAAGTGGTAAAATATGGTATTACACCTCAATGCGGATTAATAGTAAATGCTTCGCGAAGCATTTTGTATGCATCTGCGGATAAAGATTTTCAAGACAAAGCCCGTTTGGAAGCTAAAACACTTCAAAAGGAAATGGAAGTGGAACTGAGGAAGTATGAGATTATTTAGGAAGTTCGGAGTTGGGAGTTCGGAGTTAGGAGTGAACTAAAGTTACTATAGTTTGGATTAGGGGCGTATTGAATACGCCCGGATTTGAAAAGAACTTTACCGAAAGTTTTGAGTTATTAGATGTCCCCAATTGACGATTTTTTCTTAATTTTGTTTACGAAAGTATTTTAAACCTAAATAAATTAAATCCTATGCAATTATCTTATAAAATTTTATTGCACAAAGAAGAGGATAACAGATATTCAGTTATGGTTCCAGCTTTGCCCGGGTGCATCACCTATGGGGAAAATATTGATCATGCCATCACTATGGCAAAAGAAGCTATTGAGCTTTATATTGAGGAATTACAATCGAGAAATGAAGTAATTCCTGATGATAGCGAAACTCTTGAATATTCTATAAATATTGCAACAGCTTGAACTTTTCAGCAATAAATCTGATTAGAATTTTATTGCTTCATGGTTATGTTTTTAAGCGAGCCAAAGGTAGCCATCATCTGTTTTATAATGAAGAATTAAACAAAACCATCATTGTGCCATTGCATGGCAAAGACATCCCTAAAGGAACCTTTTTGTCAATTATAAAACAGGCAGGGATAGATAAAAGCGAACTTTAGATTCTCTCTGATTTTAATCCTCCACAATAAATTTCCCTTCACCATTTTTTTTTCCGGCACTTAGTATTTGATAGAAATAGATGCCTTTTCGGAAATCTGAATTTCTAATCAAGTATTTATTTTCAATCACATTATCCGTTTCTCTCACCTTTGTTCCCATTTCGTTATAAATGATGATATCGTAAGGTTGATTGTGGTAATTTTGAAGCTCTAAATATGAATCATCACAAACAGGATTGGGTACAATAGAGGATGTTGGTTTTGAAACATTAAAAGTTTCAACGCCACCCGTACACCAGTTTATTGAAATATCGATATCATCAATCATCCAGCCTTCTTTATTTGTTTGCACCGAATCGCTTTTAAAAGTAAATCGTATGGATAAGGTGTCGTGATAAAATGATTTCACACCCATAAACCATATCCACTCAAAATCTGCACCTTGCCAGCCGTTTGAACTTCCGCTAAACGCAGGTATTCCTCCTGTTATGGTATCAGTAATGCTGTAAAAATTGTTATGATACGACGCCATCAAATCGATGGTATCCAAAATAATGTTGGTCCAGTTGGTATCTCCTTCGTATTTTATTTCAACAAAACAGCCATCCTTGTGTAGTCGGGTGTCGTATTTGTGGGCGAAGTGTAAATTGCCAACCCCCCAACAGGCTCCATGCGTAGGAACCACATCAATTTGAAATGAGGAAGTATTGTTTGCAGGATAATTGTGTAAGGTATCAGTCACTATGGCAAATGGCATAGTAAGTGCGCTGTCGAAGATAATTTTTGATGGTCGGCCGATTTGCCAATGATTATTTGGTTGGCTGTTATCAATTTTAATAGCACTGTTGTTGTGTTCAAAATCGATAGAAGCCGAATAAATGGTTTGCGCATTTGCAGCAATATTAATAATGATGAATGAAATCATCATTAGAAAGATATTTATGTAAAGCTTTTTCATGATATCAAATTTTATGTTTTAGTTTTTTAAAGTGGTTTT
>CAYYQJ010000362.1:0-4178 GCA_964473775.1 uncultured Bacteroidales bacterium
TGACCTTTTACTTTAACGGTTTTACCTGAATATTCAGCTTTCTTTGAGTAAATATCGCCTATGGTAACAAAGCCTGCATCATGTGTCACTTTTACATCAATTTTAGAAACTTTTGCTTTGATGGTTTTTCCGGAATCGGTTGACGACATCATGTTGTGTCCGTCGCCCACCAGGGCAGCCGTTGTTGTGATAAATGGTTTTTTGCTCAAACTATCCAAAAACAGAATAGAACTAAAACTTCTGTTCAGTTCCTTACTCTTAAAATTGGGCATTGCAAGGCCACCTTTATAATATAAGGTATCGCCAAAAGTTGCTTCGATAAATGTGGTAGCTGCCCAAAGCGAATCGGTTGCTTTTATTTTAGGGTTGCCGAGTTCGCTGAAACACAAATAGGTGTAGTTGCTTGTTTGCATCACTTTCTGAACAATCACTGTGTGAATTCCTTTTTTCAGGAGTTCCACCTGTTTTGCATTATTAGTATGATTACATGCTATGATCATCAGCATCATGGTAAAAACCAGGCCAACTTGTTTTAAAGATTTTGATAGATTTTTCATCTGAATTTTTCTTAATTTTAATTAATACTTTATTTTACAACGGTACATTTTAATAAGGAGGGAAATGCTCTTTACAATTTAAAAATGTAAAAATCCAACATTCCCATTAACCTTTACGTCTGCAAATATTTTTGCAAAATTAGTTATAATATCATCAGAAACAACAGGTGTTTTGTGATTAAATGACCCCAAGGGATTGATAGCCTACAACATCATGACATTAATCTGAAAAGTAATGACAAAAATCATAAAAAATTATCACTATCAATAAATTATGAAAAAAAATAATTCGAAATACGCTGAATTGATGTAGCTTGAAACAATAAAAAAGAAAGCATGTTTTTTGTGAAATAAATTCAACTAATTTTGCTGATTAAAATCATTACATAATTAGCCTGTAACACTAGGATTTTATGTAATATTGCGAAGTTTTTCTTAAATCAAAACTACTAAAATTATCTCATGAAACGCATCTTCGACTTTTTTGTTTCTTCTAAAGCTACTGTTATTTTTCTCATCATAATTGCTATTGCCATGGGGGCAGCTACATTTATTGAAGATAAATACGATACTGTAACTGCCCGTGTGCTGGTTTACAACACGCTTTGGTTTGAACTATTATTTATTTTACTCACCATTAATCTGATTGGCCACATTAAAGCCTATCACTTATTTTCCTTAAAAAAACTGGGCGGACTCTTATTCCACCTTTCTTTTGTTATTATGATTTTGGGTGCAGGCATCACCCGTTACTTTGGTTCTGAAGGCAGTATGCATATCAGAAAAGGTCAGGCATCAAATACTATTTTCAGCGATGAATCGGCCCTGATGATTTCCTATTCCGAAAACAATAATTCATATAGTTACAGTCATCCTGTTAGTATAGGCTTTGTAAATAAAAATGCCTTTGATGTCAGCATTCCTGCCGGAAATAAAGGCAATATTGATGTTAAATACAAAGAGATTATTAACAATGCCGTTGAAAAGGTTGAAGAGAATGTAAGCGGCGGAAAAGATATGATTGAGATTTCTATGCCATCCGCTATGGGTATGGAATCAATCATTCTAGAAAATGGAAGCATCAAAAATCTGAACAATATTTTATTGGCTTATAACAACAATACGAATAAACAAGCGGTAAATATTGTTGAGAAAAATGGTGGCCTTACCATAGTTTCACCCTACGATATGATTTGTTCCACAATGACTACTAACGAGGCAGACACAATAAAACCGGATACGCTGACTCAATTTAAAGAGAATTATGTTTACAGAACCAGCCAATTGGCATTTCTTTTTACCAAACATTATAAAAACGCAAAAAAGGTATTAGTTTCTGCTCCGGGAGGCAATGGAACAGATGCTGTGGTTCTTGATGTTACCATTAACGGAAAAACATACACTGCTAATGTGATGAATAATTCGTCAACCAACTCAGAATATACTGATTATGATTTTGATGGCACCCATATTAAATTTGGTTATGGCAACAAAGCCATTCAACTACCTTTTTCTCTGTATCTGAAAGATTTCATTCTTGAAAGATATCCGGGGTCAGAAAGTCCTTCTTCCTACAAGAGCGAAGTAACCTTAATTGATAGCCGAGACAATCTTAGAGAAGACCACAGTATTTTTATGAATAATGTATTGGATTATGACCATTACAGGTTTTTTCAATCATCGTATGATAATGATGGTCAGGGAACTGTTTTATCGGTTAACCATGATTTCTGGGGTACTTTGGTTACTTATATAGGATACTCACTATTGGTATTGGGCTTTTTAATTACCCTGTTTAGCAAAAACTCAAGATTTATGGCTTTAAGAAAACTATTCGCTAACGAAATCAAAAACAGAAAAAATACTGCAGCATTAACCATACTATTTTTATTGGGTTTCACAGGATTGGCAAATGCTCAGAATGCTAATTTCAAAGTGATAGACAAAGATCATGCAGCAAAATTCGGAAGTTTATTAGTACAAACCTTTGATGGCCGTTTCGCACCGGTAAATACACTTGCCATAGATTGTATGCACAAAATTGCCAAACAGGAAAACTTCGATTTTCAGGGAAAAGGAAAAATGAATGTGATGCAGGCATTTATTGATATGATGGCTGAACCCGAATTCTGGCAAAAACAGAAAATTATTTATATCCCACGACAGGACATCAGAAATCAATTAAATATTCAAACTGAATATGCTTCGTTCGAAGATTTTTTTGATGCACAAGGTCAATACAAATTGGAAAAAACAATCAATGAATCATTCCGAAAAAAACAATCCGAGAAAACCAAATTAGAAAAAGAATTATTAAAAGTTGATGAACGTCTGAATATTTTCCACATGGTAATGAACGGAAGTATTTTAAAGATTTTTCCAGAACAGAATTCTGAAAACCATAAATGGATTGGTTGGGATGACAAAGCATCCAATATTCCTCTGACTGGTGCAATGAGCATCATCAATGATGATTTACAGTTGAAGCAACTAACCTATGCTAACATCATGCAATCTTATGTTTTTGAATTGCAAAAAGGCATGCTCAGTGGTGATTATTCAAGACCAAATAAAATACTCGATTATATTGTTCAAATTCAAAGACAATACTCTGATCCAAGCATACTTCCTTCAGATGCCAAAATAAAGGCGGAGATATTTTATAATCAAGCCAATATTTTTGTTTTTCTAAAACATGTGTATTCGGCTTTAAGCATTTTACTTCTGGTGTTGGCACTTATTGATGTTGTAAAATCTAAAAAGAGCAAGTTTATTACTTACAGTTTAAATATTTTAACAGGCATTCTGGCTATTGCTTTTGTTTATCATACTATTGGAATGGCTCTCAGATGGTATATTACTGGTCATGCACCCTGGAGTAACGGATACGAAGCTTTGATTCTGGTGGCATGGGGTTCGTTAATTGCCGGATTCAGCTTTGCAAAGCATTCAAAAATTACTTTAGCGGCTACCACTCTAATGGCATTTTTGGTATTGCTCACAGCAGGATTAAGCAGCTACGATCCACAGTTAACCAACCTGCAACCTGTATTGAAATCTTATTGGTTGATAATCCATGTGGCTACCTTAACAATCAGCTATAGTTTTCTAGGCTTAGGCTTTATTCTGGGTATGATTAATTTGTTTTTCTACCTTTTCAAAACAAAAGTTTCAGCAGAACGAATTGACAAACTCATAGCAGAGTTTTCGTACATCATTGAAATGAATCTGATTATAGGACTCATGCTGGCTACCATCGGAACCTTTCTTGGTGCTGTTTGGGCAAACGAATCATGGGGAACCTATTGGGCCTGGGATGCAAAAGAAACCTGGGCATTAATTATTGTTGTTACCTATTCTGTAATAATTCACATGCGTTTTATCCCCGGCCTGAACAAAAAATATGCATTTAATGTTGCTTCTGTATTAGGTTTTTCCAGTGTATTGATGACTTTTATCGGTGTCAATTATTATCTTTCAAAAGGAATGCACAGTTATGGTGCCGGTGATACTCCAATTTTCCCATTGTGGGCTTGGGGCACAATATTTGCTATTATTGCCTTGATAATTTCTGCGGGAATTAAAGAGAAAAATATAAAAGAAAAATTGCTTTAAATTAAA
>CAYYQJ010000363.1:0-4170 GCA_964473775.1 uncultured Bacteroidales bacterium
AATAGCAGTACTAATTTAATAAAAACGGTCAACGCTATTTAGGCATGGACAAAATGTCAATGTTTAATGATCAATTTTCAATGCTCAATTTTCAATGACCAATGACCAATGACCAATGACTAATAACTAATAACTAATGACTAATCACAAATAATAAATCCTATGTCAAAACAAGATAATATTAAAGAACTTCTGGACAAACGCGAGCTGGCAAAACTGGGCGGTGGACAGAAACGCATCGATTCTCAACACAAAAAAGGCAAACTTACCGCCCGTGAACGCATCGAACTCCTTTTGGATGAAGGCAGCTTTGAAGAATTCGATATGTTTGTAACACATCGTTGTTACAATTTCAATCTGGAAAAAGAAACTTATATGTCGGACGGTGTGGTTACCGGTTTCGGGACCATCGACGGCAGGTTAATTTACGTATTCTCACAAGACTTTACCGTTTTTGGAGGTTCGCTTTCCGAAACCTTTGCACTGAAAATATGCAAGGTGATGGATATGGCCATGAAAGTGGGCGCTCCTGTGATCGGTATCAACGACAGCGGTGGTGCGCGTATTCAGGAGGGTGTTACCAGTTTGGCAGGTTATGCTGAAATTTTCCAACGAAATATTATGGCTTCAGGTGTTATTCCACAAATTTCCGCAATTTTCGGTCCTTGTGCCGGTGGTGCTGTGTATTCACCAGCTCTCACTGATTTTATTCTGATGACCAAGAAAAACAGCTACATGTTTGTTACCGGTCCTAAGGTGGTAAAGACGGTTACCGGTGAAGTGGTTACCGACGAAGAACTTGGTGGTGCTATGGTTCATGGTTCAAAATCGGGGGTGAATCATTTTGTGGCCGAAGATGAACAGGAAGGCATCATGCTGATAAGAAAACTGCTGAGTTATCTGCCGCAAAACAACCTCGAAGATCCTCCATTGGCTCCTTGCGACGACCCCATCGACCGTCTGGAAGATTTCCTGAACGAAATAGTTCCTGAAAATCCTAATAAGCCTTATGATGTAAAAGACGTGATTCACGCAATAGTGGATAACAACGAATTCCTCGAAATTCAGCGTTTCTTTGCACCCAATATCATCATTGGTTATGCCCGTTTCAACGGTATGCCTGTGGGGATTATTGCCAATCAACCTGCTTATTTGGCAGGGGTTCTCGATATCAATGCATCGCGTAAAGCGGCTCGTTTTATTCGTTTTTGCGATGCTTTCAATATTCCGTTGGTTACTTTGGTGGATGTACCAGGATTTTTGCCAGGTACCACACAGGAATATGGCGGTATTATCATTCATGGAGCCAAACTGCTGTTTGCTTATGGCGAAGCTACTGTTCCAAAAGTTACGGTTACTTTGCGTAAATCTTATGGTGGAGCACACGACGTTATGAGTTCAAAACAACTCAGAGGCGATATCAATTATGCATGGCCATCAGCAGAAATTGCTGTGATGGGAGCCAAAGGTGCTATTGAAGTATTGTATCAGAAAGATCTGAAAGAAATAGAAAGTCCTGAAGATAAGGCCAAATTTATGGCTGAAAAAGAAGCAGAATACAAAGAAAAGTTTGCCAATCCTTATCAGGCAGCCAAGTATGGCTACATTGACGACGTGATTGAACCACGCAATACCCGCTTCCGTATCATTCGTGCCCTGCAATCGCTGGCCACCAAAAAAGACAGCAATCCATCTAAGAAACACTCTAATTTACCACTCTAAATAATATTCATCATGCAAACAATGATTCTGTTGCAACAGTCGTTACCTGAAGCTCATGAAGCAGCGAAGAATATTTCGGGTCTGGATCCTACCGGGATTGGGCTGACCATGGTTGTAATGGCAGTGGTGTTTTTAAGCTTATTGCTGCTTTATCTTATTTTCAGAAGTGTCGCCCGCATTTATATGCTCGATTTGAAGAAAAAATTTCAACGTAAAAAAGGAGAAGATGCCCTTCCTCAGCAAACAACCGACAACCCTACAGGGGAGTTGGGAGCCGCTGTGGCTCTTGCCCTTTTTTATTATCAGAACGAACTTCACGATCATGAAAATACGCTGCTTACTATTAAAAAAGTTTCACGCTCATATTCTCCATGGAGTTCTAAAATTTACGGTTTAAGAAGATCACCAAAATAGAAAACAATGAAAAAATATAAATTTACCATACAAGGAAATCAATACGAAGTAGAAATTCAGAATATTGAAGATAATATTGCCACCGTTGAAGTGAATGGCACCAAATACGAAGTGGAAGTGGACAAAACCCTGCAACCAGTAAAAACACCAAAACTGGTTCGCACCATGTCGGTACCTTCCACAGATTCTTCTAAAGCTACTGCCAAAACCAGTAGCCCATCAGAACCTAAAGGCAGCGGAGCCATCAAATCGCCTTTGCCCGGAGTTATCATCAAGGTACATGTTGCCGTTGGCGATGTTGTTACACTTGGTCAGAAACTTCTGACACTTGAAGCCATGAAGATGGAAAACAGCATTGATGCCGACAAAGAAGGAAAGGTGTCGCAGATAAAAATCAAGCAAGGCGATTCTGTTATGGAAGGTGACATTTTAATTGTGATAGGAGAATAATGTTATGAATGATTCCATGACATTTGTTTCTGACCATATTGGCCAGTTCTTTTCCTATACAGCTTTCGCCAATTTCACCATCGGTCATATACTGATGATATTGGGGGGTTTGCTTTTTATTACGCTTGCCATAGTGAAAGATTACGAACCCATGTTGCTGGTTCCAATCGGATTTGGAATATTGATTGGCAACATTCCGTTCCATCAGGGAATGGCGACAGGGATTTTTGAACCCGGAAGTGTGATGAGTTATCTGAATTTCGGAGTAATTAAAGGCATTTATCCACCCCTGATCTTTTTGGGAATTGGAGCCATGACCGATTTCACTTCGCTGATATCAAATCCTAAACTCATACTTATTGGCGCTGCCACACAGCTTGGAATATTTGGTGCTTATATGGCTGCTTTGGCTCTTGGATTTGGTGCTGCTCAGGCAGGTGCAATCGGAATTATTGGTGGTGCTGATGGTCCTACGGCTATATTTCTGGCTTCACGATTGGCTCCTGAATTGATAGGCGCTATCGCAATTTCGGCCTATGTGTATATGGCTTTGGTGCCCATCCTTCAGCCACCTGTGATGCGTTTGCTCACCACCAAAAAAGAACGACTCATCCGTATGAAACCTCCACGTGTGGTTTCGAAAGCCGAGAAAATCATTTTCCCTATCGTTGGTTTGCTGATCACTTGTTTTATTGTTCCTGCCGCGCTTCCATTGCTGGGGATGCTTTTCTTTGGAAATTTATTGAAAGAAAGTACGGTTACCAAACGTCTGGCTGATACGGTAAAAGGTCCGATGATAGATATTGTTACCGTTTTAATCGGATTGGCAGTGGGCGCTTCTACACAAGCCACTACTTTTTTAACCACAAACACCATACTGATTTTTATTCTGGGTGCGGTTTCGTTTATGGTGGCTACTTTTGGCGGGGTGATGCTTTGCAAGATATTCAATCTGTTTCTGAAAGAAGGCAATAAAATCAATCCTTTGATTGGAAATTCGGGTGTGGCAGCAGTGCCAGGTAGTGCAAAAGCATCGCAAAACATGGGACTGAAGTACGATAAAACCAACCACTTGCTGATGCATGCTATGGGCCCTAACATTGCGGGACTGATAGGTAGTGCAGTGGCAGCGGGAATTTTGCTGAGTTTCTTGTATTAAAAAGAGCTTTGCTTCATAAGCTTCTCTACCAATTCGGGGATTCCTTTACCTGCTTTTTCGGCACTGATGCCGGCACCGGTTAAAACTACTATAGTTTGCATGAGTTTTGGATTTGGTTTGGCAAAGTTAATGAAATTAAGGAAATGAATACAGCATGTTTATCAAGGTTATAAAGGTTATAAAGGTGAGGATGGAAAATAAGAAGTCCTGTTAAAGAACTGGAATACCAACCCTTAGATGTGGGTTAAGGTCTCATAGCACAGGGCTAACATCCCTTAGACGGTGTCTAACGTCTCTTAGACGGTGTCTAACGTCTCTTAGACGGTGTCTAACGTCTCTTAGACGGTGTCTAACGTCCCTTAGACGGTGTCTAACGTCTCTTAGACGGGGGCTAACGTCTCTTAGACGGGGGCTAACGTCTCTTA
>CAYYQJ010000364.1:0-4158 GCA_964473775.1 uncultured Bacteroidales bacterium
AACAACAAACTTTTCATAGTGCTCGATAGACCGAATCCAAACGGATATTATGTGGATGGGCCGGTTTTGGAAAAAGAATTCACCTCATTTGTTGGCATGCACCCCGTTCCTATTGTTCATGGAATGACCATTGCAGAATATGCCTGCATGATAAATGGCGAGAAATGGTTGAAGAATGGCATGCAATGTCAGCTTAAATACGTTCCGGTTTATAACTACAATCATACTTATTTCTATCAGTTACCTATAAAGCCTTCGCCCAATCTGGCTTCTATGGAAGCGATTTATCTCTACCCATCACTGTGTTTATTCGAAGGCACCTGTGTAAGTGTAGGCCGCGGAACAAACACTCCTTTTGAGATTATAGGTCATCCAAAAATAGACAGTACAGGCTATTCTTTTACCCCCAAAAGCATTAGCGGTATGTCGAAAAACCCGCCTTTTGAAGGTGTAAGCTGCAATGGTTATAATTTTCATAACTATGCCGGCGAATACATTAAAGGACTGGGCACGCTTTATTTATTCCCTTTGATTGAATTGTATAAAGAACTTAAAAATAAAACGGATTATTTCGGACCCACCTTCGATAGGCTTGCCGGAACTGCTAAACTGAAACAACAAATTATCAGTGGCATGAGCGAAGAAAACATCAGAAAAAGCTGGAAAACCGATATTGATGTCTTTAAGAAAATTCGTAAAAAATATTTACTCTATACCGATTTTGAATAATTTTTTGAAACATGCAGAATCAAAAAAACAAAACCAAAACAAACGTAAAACACGTTTCAGCAACTGCAGGTATTAAAAAACCTGCACAAAAAACAAAACTAACAGGCAGCAATCTGCAGTATATAACCATACTCATTTTTAGCTTACTGATTTATTCAAATACCTTATTTTTCAGCTATGCTTTAGATGATGGTCTTTTTATCATGGATAATAAGATTACCAAAAAAGGCTTCTCAGGCATCAAAGAAATATTTACCACCGATGCCTTTTACGGAGTGTATGGCGATCAGGTAAAAGTATTGTTGCCCGGAGGCAGATACCGTCCATTATCACAGGTAATGTTTGCCATCGAATATCAGCTATTTGGTTTAAAACCTATGGTTGGGCATTTGATGAACATCTTATTATACAGTTTGCTCTGCCTGTTATTACTTAAGGTATTGAAGATTGTTTTCGAAAAATACGAAAGCAAACAATGGTTTCTATCGCTGCCCTTTGTGGCTGCCATCCTCTTCACTTGTCATCCCATGCACACAGAAGTGGTAGCCAATATAAAAGGACGTGACGAAATTCTGAGTTTGCTGGGCTCCTTAGGAACGCTGTATTTTGTGCTGCGCTATTGGCAAAAAGAAAAACCACTCTTGTTGGTTTTCGCATTTATTTCCTTCATTCTTGCCTTGATTTCAAAAGAAAACTCCATAACTTTCCTTGCGGTAATCCCCCTCACCATGTTTTTCCTGCATAAAGAAAATATCAAAAAACATTTGATAGCATTTGCACCTTTGGCATCAGCCATTATCATTTATTTTATTCTGCGTTTCAATGCGCTGGGATTTGGTTCGGTAAGTGTCGAGAGTAAGGAATTGCTCAACAATCCTTTTGTTGGTGTAGCTTTCGCAGATAAAATTGCCACCATATTCCTCACCTGGGGCAAATACATTCTTTTGGTTTTGTTCCCACATCCATTAACCCACGATTATTATCCAAAACAAATTCCTATCGTTGGCTTTGGGGATTTCAGGGTTATCACTTCCATACTTATTTATGGTTTCCTGATTGGATATAGCCTTATAAAAATATGGAAAAGAGACATCTTCGCCTATGCCATTTTGTTTTTCTTAATCACGTTCTCCATTTCGTCCAATCTGGTTTTCAATATTGGAACCTTTATGAACGAACGTTTCATGTTTGTTTCTCTGTTGGGTTTTGCCATCATTGCAGCTTATCTTATCAATAAATATCTCAACACTCCAAAGCTTCTTATGTCAGGAAAAATACTTTTAGTTGTCGTGATTTCTTTGTATTCCATTAAAACTTTCAGCCGGAATTTTGCCTGGAAAGACTCTCTGACTCTTTATTCCACCGATGTGAAAACCTCCGTAAACAGCGCCAAGGTTAATGTGGGCGTTGGCGAATTGATGATTAAAAGTGTGAATGATAAAACCCCCGAAGCCGAAAAACAAAAAATCATTAACGAAGCATTGGAACACGTAAGAAAAGGGGTAACAATCTATCCCGGATTTAAAGCCGGATGGATTTATCTGGGTTATGGACAGCATCTGTTGGGCGATTTCAAAAACAGCCGTCTGTCGCTGATTGAAGCCTTGAAAATTACCAACGACGATCAGGATGCCAAAAACTATTTATATAATGATGCACTTACTTCTTACAACAACAAAGACTATAAGCAATCAGAAGAGAATTTAAAGACCCTGATTCAATATGTACCCGACCACAATGAATACTTATATGCCTTGGCTGAACTTTATACAAACATCAATAGGGTGGATACTGCCATATTTATGCTCAAAGACCTCATCATAAAAGACCCCAAATTCTATAAACCCTACAATAAATTGGGAGAAATTTATGGCAGAATTTTCAACAACTTCGATTCTTCATTTTTCTATTTGAACAAGGCTTATATTTTAAATCCTGCCAATCTTGAAACATTAAGAAATCTGGGTACCGCTTATGGCATTCGCAATGATTTTCAAAATTCTTTACGCTATTTGCTTGAAGCCGAAAAAGTAGCTCCAACTGATAAAGACATTCTCAACAAGCTGGCCATTACCTATAAAAACATGGGAAATATTGCAAAGTCCAATGAATATGCAGCAAAGATAAAATGATTTATTAATGGTTAATACTTAAATTGCTAAATGGGTAAATTGCTAAATGGTTAAATGGTTAAATTGCTAAATTGTCAACAATGTCGTTTTATTACTCTTTTACAATTGACTAATGACCAATGACTAATGACTAATGACTAATGACTAATAACTAATGACTAATAACTAATGACTAATGACAAATGACAAATTTCAAATCACAAATTAAATGATCGGTCATCAAATACTAAGTTACAGAATAGAGAAACTCATCGGCGAAGGCGGAATGGGAAATGTGTATCTTGCGGTGCATACTCATATTGGTCGTAAGGTTGCAATTAAAGCTTTAAACCCAAATCTGGCTAAAAATCCCGAGTTGAAAGAACGTTTCAAAAACGAAGCTTCCACTCTTTCGCAACTCCATCATCCAAACATTGTTTCTCTTTTCGATTATGTAGAAACCGACCTCGGAATTTTCCTTGTGATGGAATATGTAGAAGGCAAACCTCTCGATGAATACATACAAACCGTAACCGGTCCCATCCCTGAAGACAAGGTGATTCCTATGTTTGCTCAAATTCTCGATGGAGTATCTTATGCCCATCAACGGAATGTAATTCACCGCGATATCAAACCTTCCAACATCATCATCACTGCCGATGGTAAGGCCAAGATTCTCGATTTCGGTATCGCAAAAATTATGAGCGATACCAATCACAAACTCACCAAAACTGGAACCAAACTCGGCACCGTTTTGTTTATGAGTCCCGAGCAAGTGAAAGGTGCAGAACTCGACAAACGTACCGACATCTACTCTTTAGGCATCACACTCTTTCAGGCCATCACTGGCAAAAGCCCTTACGACGACCAGTCCAGCGAATATGAAGTCTATAAACGCATCGTAGAAGAACCCCTCCCTGATGCCCGTCAGTTTTATGTGGGAGTAAGCCCCCGACTCGAAGAAATCATTAAAAAAGCCACTGCCAAAAACCCCGAGGACAGATACTCCGATTGCGATGAGTTTAAAAACGCCCTTCAGCAAACCGCTCTTTCTCCGGTTAAATCATCTTCTGTAAAAGAAAAAAACATCCCTGCAGCAAACATTAAAAAAACTACAAAGTCTGCCAAAGTCAAGCCTGAGAAATTTGGCAAAAAGAAAAGCGGCTGGATGATTTTTTGGAATATTTTCTTTGCAGTGATTTTAACAGCAGGTTTTATGGTTACCGCTTTCAAAGTTCTTTACCCCGACAATGAAATAAAAGAAATGTATGTAGATCGGAAGAGCGTCGTGTAGGGAAAGAGTGTTCAGAGCCGTGGA
>CAYYQJ010000365.1:0-4138 GCA_964473775.1 uncultured Bacteroidales bacterium
TACCATACCTGCTTTTTGGCCGCCTGTATATAATTGTACAAACATTGGTCGGCATAGTGTGCCGTATTGCGATATCGGTCGCACTCCGAATTGCCTGTCGAAATTTTTTCTACATCAGCCGTAAAATACTCGTGATTGGTGATGGTAACAATCATAGAGAAAAAAGGCTGCTTTTGTTTGCCCACTTCTTTCAACTGATAGGCATACACATCTTCGTCGTAAGCGCCCCAATCGGTCACCCGCGTATGCGGAATATCCTGTGTGCAGGTCATGATATCGATTCCTGCGGTGGTGAGATAGGTTTTGGTGTTGGCAAACTCAATGTCGCCGCCAAAATAATAAGAGGTTTTGTAGCCGTTTTGCCCCATGGTTTTGATGAAATTCGGCAGATAATCAAACTTCCCGAAATTGCGCATGATGGCCGAAATGGGTTGTGCAGGGAAACCGCTCAGCAGGGCAATCATGCCCTGGTCGGTGCGGAAACCCGTAGCGTAATAGTTAGAAAACATCAGGCTTTCTTTGCTCAAAGAGTCGAATTTGGGCGCAATACCGGGCTCGCCGCCAAAGCAGGCAATGGCATCGGCGCTCATAGATTCCATCACAATCAAAACAATGTTAGGGCGGGGCGTTTTTGCAATATGCTCGGTGCTGTCGGGGGTTTGGTATAATTCCGCCAGGGTTTTCTGAGCCTCGGTTTTATCCATATAAAGATAAGGATTGCTTTTGATGGTAGGATTTACGATGATGTCGAAAAAATTCCAGAAATCGTTGAGTGAAGCAAAATTCAGAGTAGAATGTTTAGAAAAATAGCACCAGCTTTTGTTGATAGGAATTTGCTGAAATCCGCCGCGTACGCCCAACAACAGGCAGGCTGTAAAGAAAACAAAGAAAACCGAAGAGCGGACAATCCCCAGCATGAGGGTTTGTTTCGGTTTAATGAATTTTTTGTATAAAAAGATGACAGCTACCGCAAAAGCCACAAAAATGGCGAAGAACAATAGGTTGTACCAATTGAATAAGATGCCTGCTATTTCTTTTGGGAAAAGCAAAAATGATACGGCTTTTGAGTTGATTTTCTGTCCCCAGTTGGCATAGAGTCCAAGCCCGATAAAATTGATGAGCAAACAAAAAATGATGAGCACATAATTAATCCAATTGGCGATTTTGAAAAAGACCTGAGGTTTTTTGAGCGCCATGCCTATGCTGAAAAACAACAGAGGCAGCACCATGAGGTAGCAGGAGGCCGAAATATCGAGGCTTAAACCGTAAACAAAGGCAAGCAAAGTATGCGATAAAGGGATGCCTTTGAGCTCGCTATGATAAAATAAAAGAAAAAACAAACGATGGATGGCAAAAAAGAGCATCCAGAAAGCAAATAGTTTCAGCAGGTTGAAAACAGCAGTTTTTAGTTGAGTGGAATGATTCAATGGTTTAAGTTTTTTTTAGGAGTGCAAAATTAGTAACTTAATTTCAGTTGTGCTATAAATTATCATGTATTTGAAAATGTATTTGTAATTTTGCCCGCATTATCGAAACTGTGGAAAGCTTTTTACAAAAACATAAACGGGTAATTATCCCTGCCATCATTCTGTTTTTATTTGGCTTCAGGCTGATTTACGGACTTTGTTCGGAGTTTTGGCTTGAAGACGAATTGCAGGTGTATGCCATAGGTTTGAAGTTTTTCAGTACGGGGCATTTTCCGTATTTCGGTCCTGATATTGTTTATACCGAGTCGCAGATACCCGGGGCATTGCAAGGCCTGATGGTGGGTTTGCCGTTTTATATTATGCCCATTCCCGAAGCACCCTACATCTGGCTGAACATCTTATCGATGACAGCCCTGAGTGTTTTTGGATATTATCTGATGAAAAAGTTTCCCGGTGTTCCTTATTGGTTTATCTGGATTTGGATAAGCATCTGCCCCTGGACCATCAATTTCTCGACCTACATTATTAATGTTTCCTATGTGCTGTTTGGGGCGATATTGTTTTTTGTGGCTTTTTTCGAGAGTATTCCGAAGCTTTCGGTAGGTTTTATGAAAATCAGAACGGCTTTTTTCCTGATGGGATTTTCGTTGTTTTGGGTGTATCAGTTTCACATGTCGTGGGTATTGATGCTGCCTTTTATTGGGGCATCCTTCTGGTTTTGGCTGAGGAAAGACCCTTGGGTAATCTTGTTTTTCCTAACGGGATGTATGATTACGACTTCGGTATTGCTGCCTACCTATCTGCGTTACGGATTGCATTCGGGCAGCGGGGGAGTGCAGCAGAATATTGTGTTCAATGCCTCTAATTTGCAGGAGATAGGCAATCTTATTATGCGTTTGGTATCTTATGCCACTTTTGAGTTGTGGCATTTCATATCGTTCAGGGGCCGACCACCTATGGAGTTTTTTATGAACCGCTGGTGGGCCATGCCTTTTATGTTTTTCGGAATAGGCATAGGTGTATTGCAGTGGGTTTATCTGGTGATAGGTTTCTTTCTCAAAAATAAGGCTGCTGATTTTAAGTGGGTGAAAAGAATAATTCTGTTCACCATAGTGATTACTTTTTGTAGTTTTCTGTTTTCGATCAAAGCGCCCTCGTCGCATACCTTTTATTTGTTATTTCCATTGATGATGATTTATTCCTTTTATTGCTGGGAGCCTTTGTTTGCAAAAAAGTGGTTCAGGATATTGATGGTATTGACTTTAGTTTCGGGATTGATAACCAACATAGCTCTGGCCAGATACAATTATGATTTTAAATCGATGTACAGCAACAGAGAAAAGCCATTGAAAGCCATTCAGCAAAAGGATTACAAAATTTTATCTTCAAGAAGAGGGTACGACAGGAACGAATAAAGTGTAAGCTTTTTCATATTGTTCTGGTTGTTATAGGTCTTTATCCGAAAATAAAGACTACCTTTGCAAATTATTTTAAGAAAACAATTT
Source organism: uncultured Bacteroidales bacterium (assembly GCA_964473775.1). Lineage (GTDB taxonomy): Bacteria > Bacteroidota > Bacteroidia > Bacteroidales > CAIWKO01 > CAIWKO01. Next base: position 2,933 of record CAYYQJ010000365.1, read on the forward strand.
AAGATGCAGGATATTAGAAATATAGCAATAATTGCCCATGTGGATCATGGTAAAACAACCATGGTTGACAGGATATTGTACCAGGTAAAACTCTTTCGTGATAATCAGGAAGTAAAAGATTTAATACTCGATTCCAACGATTTGGAACGTGAAAGAGGGATTACTATTTTATCAAAAAATGTTTCGGTTCGTTACAAAGGAATTAAGATTAATATCATTGATACTCCCGGTCACTCCGATTTTGGTGGAGAAGTAGAAAGAGTTTTGAATATGGCAGATGGAGTTCTGTTGCTGGTAGATGCTTTTGAAGGCCCTATGCCTCAAACCCGTTTTGTATTGCAAAAAGCGCTGGAGTTGGGTTTGAAACCCATTGTGGTTATCAATAAGGTGGATAAACCCAATTGTTCGCCTGAGGAAGTACACGAAAAAGTATTTGATTTGATGTTTAGTCTGGATGCAACCGAAGACCAATTGGATTTTCCAACGGTTTATGGTTCATCAAAACAGGGATGGATGTCCGACGATTGGCGCAATGTTACTACCGATGTTACTTATTTGCTGGATATGATCATAGAGCATATTCCTGCTCCTGATGATTTGCCTGGAAGTTTGCAGTTGCAGATAAGTTCGCTGGATTATTCGTCTTATGTTGGCCGAATCGCTGTGGGAAGAATTTCGAGAGGAAGTATTAAAGCCGGCAATCAGGTATCTATTGTAAAAAATGATGGCACCGTAGGTAAATCTGTGATTAAGGAGTTATACTTATTTGAAGGCTTGGGTAAGGTGAAAGTAAAAACTGAAATAGGTGCAGGCGAAATCTGTGCTGTGTTGGGCCCCGAAGGTTTTGATATTGGCGATACCATTGCCGACCTCGAAAACCCTGAAGGAATGCCGCCTATCAGTGTTGATGAACCTACTATGAGCATGTTGTTTACCATCAATAATTCGCCATTCTTCGGAAAAGAAGGTGTTTTTGTTACTTCACGCCATTTGCGCGAGCGTTTGTTTCATGAAACAGAGAAAAATCTGGCCTTACGTGTTGACGAAACCGAATCGCCTGACAGATTGCTGGTTTTCGGCAGGGGTATTCTGCATTTGTCGATTCTGGTAGAAACCATGCGTCGCGAAGGTTATGAGTTTCAATTGGGTCAGCCAAAGGTTAAGATCGGAAGAGCACACGTCTGAACTCCAGTCACCTGAAGCTAT